>NZ_JBBKBD010000028.1:0-13881 GCF_037890055.1 Lagierella sp. ICN-221743
GGTAGTAGGATAATCCTACTACCTTTTTTATTTATAATTCTGAAGTATTAAAGCCCTTGCCCCTTACTTCATATGCATCGGTAACTGCCATAAATGCATTACCATCTGCATGGGCAACTATCTCTTTTACTTGAGCAAGCTGTCTTCTTCCTACAACGGTGTAAATTACCTTGTAATTGGTGTGCTTGTAGCCACCGGATCCGTCAAGGAAAGTAACCCCTCTATTAACTTTTTGTATAATCTGTCTTTTTATTTCTTCATATTGGGATGAAATAATCATAACTTGTTTTCTTTCGCCAAGGCCCATCTGAATTCTATCAAGCAAATTGTATCCAACAGCCATGGATATGACTGTATAAAGTCCTCTGTCCAACGAAAATGCAATACATCCCATGGACACTATGACCATGTTCATGGCAAATAGTGCATTTCCAATATTTACATTAAAACGTTGTTTAAATATGGCAGCAACTATGTCAAGCCCACCTTGGGAGCTTCCATTTTTAAATAGCAGTCCCATTCCAATACCATTTATGGCACCACCGATTACAGCCACTAAAAAACTGTCGTCTAATAAAAAAGGATTGTTGAACTTGTCAAAGAATAGAAGTGCACCGGATAAAACAAATGCTGATATCATGGCATAGGTGGTGAACTTTTTGTTTATTAAAAAGTATCCCAACACTACAAGCGGAACATTTAACACAAACACCGTAACACCTGTAGGTATGTCATATAAAAATTTTAGTAAAAGACCTATACCCCCTACTCCTCCACTCAAAAAACCTTTTTGTTGGAAAAAGTACGTCATTGCAAACGCACAAATAAAATCTCCTATGATAGTTGCAGTTATGGTTCTTAAAAATTCTCTTTTGCTTCCAAAAAACTTAGCAACATTTTTATTCAACTGATTAGAATTGTTCTCCATTTGGATTCGTGATGTAACCTCCTTAGCATCTCATAGATATATAATAACTTATTTAATGAAATTTTTAAAGATTTAGACAAAGTTTATTCACAAAGTTAAATAATATTTTTTCAATGATATAATGATATTGGTGATTTCATGAGAGATGATTTAAATTTTTTACATATGGACCTGGATGCATTCTTTGCTTCCGTTGAAGAACTGGACAATCCAAAACTAAAGGGTCACCCCATGGTGGTTGGTGGAAAAAGTGGAAGAGGAATAATAACCACAGCAAATTATGAGGCGAGAAAATATGGCCTCCATTCTGCCATGCCTATCTTTATGGCAAAAGAACTTTGCCCTCATGTGATTATCGTTCCAACAAATCATCAAAAGTACAGAAAGAAGAGCGACGAAGTCTTTAAAGTCATTGAGAAGTATTCGAGTACAATCGAAAAGATGTCCATTGATGAAGCTTGTCTCGACATAAGCCACATCGATGAAGATCCAGTTAAACTTGCAAGGCATATTCAAAGGGATGTTTATAAAGAAACGGGCCTCACTCTTTCAATTGGAATAAGCTACAACAAGTCCCTGGCAAAACTTGCGTCGGACTGGAATAAACCAGAAGGCGTCTTTGTAATAAGAAAAAATATGGTTCCAAGGATACTGGAAGACCTGCCCATTGAAAAAATTGCGGGAATTGGTGAAAAGACAAAGGAGAAACTAAACGCCTTTGGAGTTTATATGGTTAGTGAACTGTTACAGCTGTCCCTTCCCTTTTTAAAGAAAAACTTTGGCAAGCAGGGAGAAGTAATCTACAACAGAATTCGTGGTGTGGACGAAAGAGCCGTTGAAACCACTAGGGTGAGGAAGTCACTGGGAATAGAAAGAACTTTTCCAAGGGACATAGACCGGGCGTCAGAGCTTGTAAAGCTATTAAAAAATTTTTCTGAGGAATTGTCTTTTGACTTGAAGAAGAGAAATATTCTAGCCCACACCATCACTTTGAAAATAAAGTTTAATAATTTTGAGACCATAACAAGGTCCATGACTTTAGATAATCCCACAAATGAATTTAAAGAAATCTATTTGAAGGGCTACTACCTTTTAAGAACGGTGGACATACAAAGGCCAATTCGCCTACTAGGACTAACTGCATCAAATCTTACTGATGATGATATAGTTCAGATTAGTCTTTGGGATTTAAATGACTTAAATTCTACATCTGCTAATTAGAGAAAAAAATAATACATTTAAATAGCAATTCACTATTGTGTGCTAAATTAACGAAGTTTTTATAATATTCACATTTTTTGTCAAATATGATACAATGTTTTCTAGAATATTTCGCATGAGAGGTATGTCATGAAATTCAGAAAGAAAAATGACTTTAAACACTTAATTAAAAACTTCATACTAATGTCGCTGGGAACTTTACTTTTTGCCATGAGCGTAAATTTATTTTATGTTCCATTTAATCTAGTATCTGGTGGAGTGACTGGAGTTGCAGTTATATTAAAACATTTTTTTGGTTTTACTGCTGAATCGACAATCTTTTGGTCCACCTTTCCACTAATGGCAATTAGCCTAATACTACTTGGAAAAAAATATACAATAAACACAATCTATTGTTCATTTTTACTTCCAGCGTTGGTTAAGGCAACAAATTCCATGTCTCCATTTTCAGGATCAAAACTAATGGCGGCAGTACTTGGTGGTATAATGGCAGGCCTTGGACTTGGCTTTGTGTTTAGAGCAGGAAGCTCCACAGGAGGAACTGCCATACTGGAGCAGTCACTTACAAACTACACGAAAATCCCACTAAATATATCTGTTCTACTAATTGATGGAACGATTATACTAGCAGGTTTTTTCACATTTGATTTAATGACAGGAATATATTCACTAATCTCATTATTATTTATGCAGGGCTTTGTAGGACTTACTCAAAAGTCAGTTAAACAAGAGTACAAAGTTCAACATAAAAAAGAAAAAGAAAAAGAAAAAGAAATGAAAGAGGGCTTCGTATAAAATAGAAGACTTTCAAAAAAATAGTCAAACCGTTACTAGCTAACGGTTTTTTTATATCTAAATGTATTCCAATATTTTGTAGGGTATAATATACTTGATAATATAGGAGGGAAATATGAAAAAAATTAAAGACATTGAATTTTTAGAAGAAATCTTAAATACCCCATCACCAAGTGGCGATACAAAAGCAGTTATGGAAATTGTGAGAAAAAAATTTGAAGGCTTGGGCCTTGAAATCAACTTTTCAAACAAAGGCGCAATGATTGTAACACTAAGGGGAGAAAGTGATGAAAAACAAGCTACCTTTGCAGCCCATGTGGACACTTTAGGTCTAATGGTTAAAGAGATTAAGGACAATGGTAGACTTAAAACAACTTTAATCGGCGGTTACGGTTACCCTGCAGTAGAAGGCGAATACGTTACAATTTCAACTATAGACGGCAAGAAATACACAGGAACCTGTCTACACGAACATGCTTCCTGCCACGTTTATAGAGATAGCGCAACAGCTGAGAGAAATAAAGATACAATGGAAATAAGAATTGACGAAGTTACAAGCTCCCGTGAAGAAACCGAAGATTTAGGAATAAACGTTGGAGACTTTATTTACCTTGATTCAAGAACTGAAATTACAGAGTCAGGCTTCGTTAAGTCAAGACACTTAGACGACAAGGCATGTGTGTTTGTACTTTATAAAGTTGCACAGCACCTAGTAGAAAATAAAATAAAACCAAAACACACAATGAACTTCTTTATCTCAAATTACGAAGAGATAGGTCATGGAGCTTGTGCAGGACTACCAAAGGAAACAGACGAATTTATAGTTGTGGACATGGCAGCACCAGGAATTGGACAAACCTCTTCAGAACTTGCATGTACGGTATGCCCTAAGGACTCAAGTGGTCCATACGATTTGGAACTTAAAAATAGACTTGTAAAACTTGCAAGGGACAACAATATCGAATACAGAATCGACATATATCCATACTATGGATCAGATGGATCAGCGGCTCTTAGATCAGGAGAAGACGTTAGGGTTGCCCTTATTGGTCCAGGAGTTGACGCTTCACACGCCATGGAAAGAACCCACATGGAAGGTATTCAAGCAACAATTGACCTTTGTTTAAAATACATTGAAACAAAATAAAAATTTACACTCATCATCTGGTGAGTGTTTTTTATGCAAATTTTACGAGAAAAGGTTTGCAAAAACAAAAATATGTGCTATTATATATATAAGATAATTTTATTTGCCTCCAACAAAAAGATGCCTTTGAAATAAAATAGCATCTTTTTTATTTATAAAAAAGGACCAAGGTAATCCTCGGCCCAATTATTCAAATATTATTTTTAAAAGTTCTTCCTTTCTTTCGAAAGTTTTTTCTTCTTCACTAAGTCTTTCTTTAGTTTCCGATTCAATAAGTTCCTTTGTTCCACATGCTAAATTATTTTCTCCAAATGGATATACTACAGAATTTTCCTTTTCAATATGCATTCTTAAAATATTTACATAGGCCATGGTGTACGAAATAATCTGTAACCTATCATGCACGTCTCCATTTGTTTTATATTCATTTAAATGCTTTTCAAGTTCTGTAATATAATGTCTGCCCAGTTGATGTTCCACAAGCATGCCATGTTGAATAAGCTTTTGTGCAGCCGGACCAAGCTCCTCCATCATATACTTAAAGAGGATATCCTCTTCCTTTTTATGGTGAACCTTGTCCGCAAAGTCCCTTATAAACTCAATGGAAGCTTCAAAAAACTCATAGTCAATAGAAGAACCTTCCAGTATTTTTATACACTCTTCTTCAAGCCTGTTAAGAAGTTTTGAAATTTCTTCATGCTCCTTTACAAGCACATCTATACTTTTCATCTTACATTTTTGCCGCTTCATTTAAAGCGTTAACTAATGCATCAACGTCAACTCCGTGAACCATAGCTGCTTCAGCGATTGATTCAGATTGAGATGCTGGACATCCTAGGCAGTGCATACCAATTTCCATTAGAACCGGTGCCACTTGTGGATATTCTGCAACAAGTTGACCAATTAACATATCTTTATCTATTTTGCTCATTTTTTTCCTCCTTTATTAATAATTCAACATTATTATATCATTGTTTTTGAGATTTATAAACTTCTCCAACTTCCTACTTCTATTAATTTACCCCAAGTAAGGCTAAATCATCTTCAACATTACTAATCGGTGCTAAATTAAACTTATCCACCAATACTTTTGTTACATTTTCTGATAAAAACGCCGGTAGTGTAGGTCCTAAATGTATATTTTTTACTCCCAGTGATAATAGCGCTAGAAGAACTATTACTGCCTTTTGCTCATACCATGCAATATTGTATACAATTGGAAGGTCGTTTATATCATCCAGACCAAATACCTCTTTTAGTCTTAGTGCAATAACCGCAAGGGAATATGAGTCGTTACATTGTCCTGCATCAAGAACTCTTGGTATGCCCCCAATATCTCCAAGGTTTAGTTTATTGTATCTATACTTAGCACATCCTGCAGTAAGTATTACAGTGTCCTTTGGTAGGGCCTTTGCAAACTCTGTATAGTAGTTTCTTCCCTTTTGTCTACCATCACATCCTGCCATTACGACAAACTTCTTTATGGCGCCACTCTTAACAGCTTCAACAACCTTGTCTTCAAGCTCCATAACTTGGTTATGGGCAAATCCACCAACTATTTCTCCCTTTTCTATTTCCTTTGGAGGTTCACATCTCTTCGCATGTTCTATAATTTCGCTAAAGTCCTTTTTCTCTCCAATACTACCTTCAATGTGTTTACAGCCATTAAAACCTGCAGCTCCAGTTGTGTATATTCTATCTTTATATTCATCAAGGGGTGGCACTATACAATTTGTTGTAAATAGCACTGGTCCATTAAAGGATTTGAACTCTTCCCTTTGATTCCACCATGATGAGCCGTAGTTTCCAACAAAATGATCATATTTTTTAAACTTAGGATAGTAGTTAGCTGGTAACATTTCACTATGAGTATATACGTCAACACCTGTGCCTTCAGTTTGTTCCAAAAGCATTTCCATATCCTTTAAATCATGTCCTGATATAAGTATGGCTGGGTTATTTCTAACGCCGATATTTACCTTGCTTATCTCTGGATTCCCGTAACTTGAAGTGTTGGCTTCGTCTAATAGTGCCATGCCCTTAACTCCATATTCTCCAGTTTCGACAACGAGGTTAAATAATTCATCAATACTTTTTTCTTCTAAGGTTTCACTTAGCGCCCTTTGAATAAATGAATCTATCTCTTCATTTGTCTTTCCTAGAACTTCTGCGTGTACAGTATATGCACAAAGCCCCTTTAGCCCATAGATTACTAGCTCTCTAAGTGATCTTTCATCTTCATCTTCTGTACTTAAAACTCCAACTTTTTTGGAAACTTCAGCCCAATTATCCCTGTTTAAATCTTCATAGTTTGAAGCTTCACTAAATACTTCTTTACTTAACTCACTTTTAAGAGTCTTTGTAGTCTTAATAGTCTTTTCAATTCTTTCATCAATTGCATCTTCATTAAAATTCGCATTTGTAATAGTTGTAAAAAGATTGTGAGTAACAAGGGAGTTAATCTCTTGAGATACCTTCTTACCTTCAGCCCTAAGAGCTGTAGTTACTTGAGAGAGTCCCTTAGTAAGCCATATAAGTAAGTCTTGCTTATTAGCTACTTCTGGCTTCTTTCCACATATTCCAGATTTTACACATCCTTCATTACAAAAAGTTTCTTGACATTGATAACAAAACATATTATTCATATTCTCCCCTCCTGTTAAATTGATTTTATCAATTATAAGAAGGCAAGTTCTGTAACAATTGTTACATTAAAAAAGATTTTCTAACATTTCTTTATTAAGAATTACCTTATTGCCAACCACATCAATAAGACCGTCCCTTTTCATATTCATAATCTCTCTAGAAATAGATGGTCTAGTGACACCCAAAAAGTCTGCAAGCTCTTCCCTATTAAACTCAAGTTCCAAAGAAGACTCCTTTGAATTACTTAAAAAGAAACGAGACAGCTTTTCCCGTAAAGTCTTTCCCGATTGTATAAGAAGCTTTTGGTTTAAGTAAAAAGCTTTCTGTGACAAAATTAAGAGCATATTGTTAACCACTTTGCTATTCTTAAAATTGTCACCGTTCATAACAAATGCAGTTTTTGGAATTGCAAGTATTGTTGAATCAACATCACAAACACAACTATAGTCATAGGACCTTTCCGGAAGATAAAGATAAACTTCTCCAAAAACAGTTCCAGGATTTGAAAACCTATTTACAATGGATCTGTTGCCATTTTCAGATATATTTTCTACCACAACAGAACCCTCTTCTAGTATAAATAAATAGTTTGGAATCTCTCCTTGAGAAAAAACCTCTTCCCCTCTTTTAAGACTTCTTCTAAGACCCTTATTCTCTTTTATAAAAGAATCTATTTCTTCTTTTGTTAAATTTTTAAAAAGATCCGAAATATTTGGCATATTTACCTCGTTAATAAGAATTTAGAGATTAGGCTTATTACACTTTCCTAGCGGAAAGTGAGATTCTTCGACTCCAAAATTCCTTCGGAATTTTTCCGCTCAGAATGACATTCAGGTAAGATAATCGTTATATTAAAGTGAAAACAAGTTTACTTGTCATGTTGAGCGAGCGTAGCGAGTCGAAACATTCTTGACCTAACAGAAGACGAAGTCTTCGTTGTAGGTCAAATGTCGATCTCGTTTCACTTTATGAAAGAAAGTGTCAGAAGTCGACCTCAAAAAAGCAAAGCTTTTTTTCTACCTCTTCTCCAATTTCTCACTTCTATTTATTTACATCTCAAGTGGTGACTCTGGAAGGATTTGTCCCCCATCAACAACAATGGTTTGTCCAGTAATATACTTTGCTTCATCAGATGCTAAAAACATTATTGCATAGGCAATATCATTAGGTTCGCCAAGGTATCCCATTGGAATAACCCTCTCTTGGTTTTCAATATATCTTTTACCAAGTACATTTTCCATTCCTGGAGTCATAATATTTCCAGGTTCCACTCCATTTATTGTTATATTCTTCTTAGCAAGGTCAAGGGCAACTGATTTTATAAATCCATTTACTCCAGCTTTTGCAGAGGCATAGTGAACTAATGAAGAGTTTCCAACTCTATTTCCGGTTATGGATGATGTTATAACAATTCTTCCACCGTCCTTAAGGTATTTAATGCCTTCTTTAGTGTTTAAAAATACTCCCTTTAAATTTATACCAATTACATTGTCCCAGTCTGAAACGCTCATTTCTTCTAAAGGAATTTCAGGAAAATATCCCGCATTAAGAAGAATTATATCAATGCTTCCCATTTCCTTTTCAGCATATTCATATAGTTTCTTAGTATCTTCTTCACTGGTTACATCTGCCTTGAAGAACTTTGCATTATAACCTTTTTTCTTTAATTCACCTTCAAAGCTCTTTCCACCTTCTTCATTTCTTCCAGTGAAGACTACATTTGCTCCCTCTTTCAAGAAAACTTCTGTAATTCCAGCACCGATTCCCTTATTACCACCAGTAATAACTACATTCTTGTCCTTCATTGAAAATGCCATAATATCCTCCTTTTATTATCTTTATTTTATTTTTCCAACTATTATTTTTATACCCAACTAAAAATGGTTTTAATTAAAAGTCTAAAGTAAGAGGTTGAAGAAGGTGAAATAAAATGGATTTTTATTTCCTTTACTGATGGTTTAAATTGTTTTACAATAGTTCTATTGGGGGTGTGAAATGTCTGATATAAAAAAGTATTTTAATTTTGTAAAGGGTTTTAAATGGCAAATCGCTTTTGGTTTTGTCATTGGAATTTTAACTCTTTTTACTACTTTAATGCTTCCTAAGATTATCGGAACTTTGACCGGGTACATTCAGTCAGGGGCTTTAAGTATTGTAATTATAAAAAAGTATTCTTTAATTATTTTAGCTGTGGGAATTTTTAATTACATTGCTAATGGAATTTGGAATTATATTTTCTTTAAAAACTATTACTATGTTGATAGTGAGGTTCGTGTTCGAATCTTTTTTAAAGCTCTTTCCCAAAGTCCAGGTTTTTTTAAGGTAAATCCTATTTCTGATATTATTAATAAGGCTACTTCTGACTCTGCTAATATTGCTGATGTGGCTGGGTATGGCCTTATGACTTTGATGGACGGGGTTTTGTTTCCGTGTCTAGTGTTTTATTATATGTTTAATATTTCGCCAATTTTAACTGTGGTCCCTATTATCGCCCTACCTATTATGGTTTATTTTATAACTTTGGTTAGTAAGAACTATGACAGGCGATACCTTTCTTTGAAGAAGTCCATGGACTCTTTACATGAGTCGGCCCTTGAAACTTACAATGGTATTAAAGTGATTAAGACTTTTAATCTATCTTCTATTATGGGCAAGATTTTTATGAAAAAGGTTGATAAGAACTTGGATGAGGAGCTTAGGTTACAGAGAATAAACACTTTATATATGCCTATTGTTGAAATTATTTCGGGCATTGCGGCGGTTATTTCTTTTGTGCTTGGCGCAAGGCTTATTAGGGAAGGTGCTATTAGTTATGGGGACCTTGTAACTTTTTCCATGTATCTAATGTACCTTATGTGGCCTGCTTTTGCCATTAGTGACTGTATCGTAATTTTAAAGGCTGGAAAGAATAGTTTGAAAAGGGTAGAAAATCTAATTGACTATAACGAGGATGACAACAAGGGAATTGTTTTACCTGAAATTTCTTCCATGGAATTTAGGGATGTGTCCTTTTCTTATCCTGGCAATAATAGTTTTAAGTTATCGGGGATTAATCTAAGTCTTGAAAGGGGCAAAAGGTACGGCATTGTTGGTAAGACCGGCAGTGGCAAGTCCTCTATTCTTCGTATGGTCATAAGGGAGTACCCTGATTTTGATGGTGAAATCTCTATAAATGGAGAAAGCGTGAAGAATATTGATTTTGATGTTCTTCGAAGGAGGATTGGATATGTGCCTCAGGAACACTTTTTGTTTAGCAAGTCCATTGGAGACAATATTAGATTTTTCCGTCATGTGGATAGTGAAGCTGTAATGGAGGCCATAAAGATGTCTGACTTTGAGAAGGATTTGGAAAATCTTCCTGATGGAATTGAAACTTTAAGCGGCGAGCTGGGTGTTAGTTTATCTGGTGGACAAAAGCAGAGGGTTTCTCTATCTCGAGCAGTGTTAACTGATGTGGATTTACTTGTGCTTGATGATGTGCTTTCTGCCGTTGATAATAACACTGAAATAAATATTTTAAATAATCTTAACAAGAGTTTTAGAGATAAAATCGTCATTATGGCAAGCCACAAAATAAGTGCCATTAAGGATTTTGATGAAATCTTGGTGGTTGATGATGGAAAGATTGTTGAAAGGGGCGACTTTGATAGTCTTGTTGAAAATGGAAAGTGGTTTTATGAACAAGCTCTAAGTCAGGGGGTGCTATATGGAAACTAAAGAAAAAAAGTTTCGTAAGGGAACAGGACGTCTTATGTTGGATACTCTTTCCAATGTAAGGTTCGATTTGTTCCTTGGAATTGCCCTGTCCTTGGTAGCAACTTTTCTAGGACTCCTGTCCCCTATTATTTTAAAGAAGCTTATTGATGTGGAGATATCGCCAAAGGTTGGCATTGTAAACAAAAATACTTTTATTATGACTGCTACTATGTATATGGGGTCGATTTTGTTTACAAATGTATTTAATTATGTGAAGACATTACAACTAAAGCGTACTTCTAATAAGGCTGCACACAGTCTTAGACAAAGGCTTTACTTTCACACTTTGGGACTTCCCCTATCTTTTTATGACAAGACTCCCGTTGGAACAATTTCCTCCAGGGTGGTTAGTGATATTGACCAGGTTAAAGAAATATTTTTCTATGGTTTCGCCACCGCATTTTCGTCAATCTGCTTTATAATCGGTTCTATTATCTATGTTATGAGCAAGGACTTTTATGCAGGACTTATCCTTTGTGTGCCAGTGCCAATTATGATTGGCCTCATTGTTGTTTATAATAATTATTCTGCAAAGTTACACATTGCCTATCGTAAAAAGAGGTCTAAGATTACTGCAGATTTGAATGAAAACTTAAATGGAGTTTCCATTATTAGGGCATTTGGTGTAAACCGTGAAGCCTATGATGAGTTTAAAAAGAGCAATGATAATCTATATAAAACGGGAATTAAAATTGAAGTGTTTGACTCCCTATTCTCATGGAACTTGTCAGACCTTTTGAGGATGCTTTCTACCGTTGTAATTGTATATGTGGTGGGCAAGGGAATCTTGAATGATAGTCCTGTAATGACTGTTGGATTTATGCTTTTGTTGATACAATATAATAATCAGATTTATGAAAGCATCACCAATACTTTAAGGCGTATGAATGTACTTGAAAAGGCCCTTGGCTCGGCGCATCATATTACGGAAGTGTTGGATGAAAGACATGAATATGAAGGATCCAAAAACTTAAGTGATGTGCATGGGGATGTGGAGTTTAAAAATGTATGCTTTTCATACGTTGAAGGAAATCCTGTGCTACACAATATTAATTTTCATGCGCCAAGTGGAACTAAAACTGCCATTGTTGGGGACACTGGATCTGGAAAAAGCTCCATTATTAATTTAATTTTTAGATTTTATAATGTGGACAGTGGAGAGATTTTAATTGATGGAAAAAATATTAGAGATTTTACTTCCAGTGAGCTTAGGAAACATATGTCGCTGGTACTACAAGACCCATTTATATTTAAGGGAAACCTTAGAGATAACATTGCCCTTGGGTATGAACATAGTGACGAGGAAATTGTAAAGGCGCTTAAGGCATCTGGTGGAAGTTATATGTATTCGAAACTACATGATGGCCTTGACAGCGACTTGAGCGGCGAAGGCGTGGGACTTTCACTGGGGGAAAAACAGATTGTCACCTTTGCAAGGTCTGTGTTAATGGACCCGAAAATATTGGTGCTAGACGAGGCAACGGCGTCAATTGACTCTGAGACGGAGAAGTTTATACAAATGGGCCTTGAAAACCTAATGAAGGGAAGAACATCATTTATAATTGCCCATAGGCTTTCCACCATAAAAAACTGCGACCAGATTATCGTGCTCGAAAAGGGCAGGATTGTGGAAGTAGGAAGACATGATGAGCTAATGGAAAAGCGTGGTAAGTACTATAAGTTGAATATGAAAGATAAAAGAGAAAGCTAAAGCTTTCTCTTTTATTTTACTTCAATTTCATAAACTCCATCCTTCACGGATAAAATTTCTACCTTTGCATGAAACTTTAATAACTTTTCAGTGTAGCCAACTATATTTTCTATTTTTTCATTGCCTGCCTTATCAAAATATCGTAAGTCCACAGTACCTTCTTGAAAGTTTTCTGGTGGTATTGATTTTATTTTTAACTTCCCCTTTGGTTTAATCTCTCCAACTTTTTTCCAATTGTCTTCACTGCTATATTTTATTTCAAAATTTTCTATGTTTTCTTCAGTTTTGTTGTAAAAAGTTATGGTTGATGTGTTCTCTCTTTTAAAATAAAAGACAAATGAAATGACAATCAATATTCCAATTATTAAAGTAATTTTTCTCTTCATCTTTGCCTCCTTGGTGAAATAATTATATATTTTCGTCGATACATTGACAACTGTCGATGTGAGTTATATAATAAATATATCGATAGATATCAATGTGAGGTGTGAAATGAAAGAAAAACAACTACTTTTAATTTTCAAATGCCTCTCCGATTCAAGTAGGCTAAAGATTTTAAATTATCTTGGAGATGGAGAGTTATGTGCATGCGAATTATTAGAATTTTTGCACATATCCCAGTCTACCCTGTCCTATCATATGAAGATTATGCTTCAGTGTGGTCTGGTTAAGGTAAGACAGGTAGGAAAGTGGTCCTACTACAGGATTGATAAGGATGTTTTTGTAGATTTTAAAAATTATATAAATGATTTAAAGTACTCAGATAAAAAAAGAAGTGAATGTTAGGAGGGTTTTATGGATAAGAAAAAAAATAAAACTTTAGATGAAAGTGAAATTAGAAAATCTGTTAGAGATTTTTATACTAATATTGCAACTGGAAAGGAAAAGACAAAGGTTGATTCTGATGATCTTAATAGAGCTCTTGGCTACTCAGAGGAACAACTTAAATCTGTTCCCGAAGAAGCTAACATGGGCCTTGGATGTGGCAATCCCCATGAAAAGGCAAAGCCAGCCGCTGGTGAAACAGTGCTTGACCTTGGATGTGGAAAGGGCTTTGATGTGTTTATTGCCGCAAAGGCCGTTGGTGATGAAGGTTATGTAATCGGTGTAGACTCAAGTATAGACATGGTGGAAAAGGCTAGGTACATCGGTAAGAAAAGAAAGTTTAATAATGTTGACTTTCGTCTTGGAGAGATAGAATACCTTCCTGTGGCGGACAACACTTTGGATATTGTTATTTCAAATTGCGTTATAAATCTATCCACTCAAAAGCAACAGGTCTACAATGAAATTCATCGAGTTCTTAAAAAGGGTGGACGAATTGGAATTTCTGATATAACACAGGCAAAACCTCTACCTCAGTCAGTATTGGATAATCCTAGAATGTACGGTACATGAGTTGCAGGCTCTGTAACCTTGGATAGGTTAATAGAAATTCTTAAAAATGCAGGATTTGTAAATATTGATATTGATACAAAGGATGTTACTGATGAATACGCCGCAAAGTGGGGTATTACTGAAGTTAATTTGAAGGACTATATAAGAAGTTCAACAATAACAGCATACAAATAGGGGTGGAAAGTTAACCAAGGGGGAAAAAGGAAACGTTTCGTATGCTATGGCAACACTTTTTTGGACACTTTTTTTAAGGTGTCGATATTTCCTTTACATCTTGCA
>NZ_JBBKBD010000029.1:0-11852 GCF_037890055.1 Lagierella sp. ICN-221743
AGAGCGAAAGATTTCTCTCTCGCTCAAAGTTTTTCTCCCGAAGATTATATTATTTTCGGGAAAATTCTACTTATTAATTTCTTTTTCTAGTTCTTTAAGAACTTTTATAATCTCTTCAAATGTTGAATATTCTCCATAAATCATTTCTGCCATAGCCTTATAATCTTTTTCTATTTCAGAAAATCGAAACTCTCTTGGAACTAACTTCAATCTACCATTTAATGCATCTTCATACCTTGCCCACTTTCTAGGGTAGAATTTCATTTTAAATTCAGTCACTTTTTTTAATAAATCCTTGTCCTCTAAGGCTTTGTTTTTAAAATCTGAATTTGCTATTTTATATAAATCGTAAAAGTGTCTTGCATATCTGTGGGGCATAGGAGAAGCTTCTGGTCTATTTGCTTCGTGGTGTAAAATTGTTGCTTTTTCCCAGAAGGTTCTCTCTGCTGAGACTGTTCTTATGCTTGTTTTTTCTTTAAATACATTTAAATATGCTTCGCCAATTATCGGCAAAACTTCAACATCAATTGCAGGTGTCCATGCTGCAAGGCTTCCTATTTCAAGCCTTATATTTTGTGTTAAATAATTAGATTCAAAGATTTTAGGATATTTACATAGAATTGTTTGTGGGTCTATTGTATCTATTGAAAATTCAAAATCAAAATCCTTTAAATCTTCTTCTAAAACTTTTAAAAATTCATCTCTTAAAAATATTTCTGTCTTTTCATTAACTGCTTTGTTGAATTTATCTTGCTTGGTATTTGACCTTTCTAACCATGGTTCTTTTTCTTCATAACCTAATACTCGCCAGTCTAAGATTAGATCTATATCTTCAGAAAATCTTTCAATGAGTCCAAAACACTTTGAAAGTGATGTTCCACCTTTAAAGGTTAAATAACCTTTCCATTTGTTTTCATTAAATAGATAGTCTAAGATAAAAGTAACCCAATAGTCTTTTTCAATTACTGCTTCAGATATATTTTTCTTTCTGGCTGTATTTACTATTAAAACTCTTAAATCGTCTTTGTTTTCTATATAAAACTTATTCATTTTTGCCCTCACAAATTTCCCTTATTACTTCATATACCCATGCAGGAACTGATTTTGATTCATTCATTAAATCCAATTTTTCTTTTTCAGTTAAGTTTTCTCTTATCTTTTGTATAACTTCTCTGGTTATATCTTCTTTACCTAAAGACTTAATTGCTTGAATAACTGTTGCAGTCTTTAGGGACATATTGGCAATTTCTCCTGGATTTACTTTTTTAAATTCTAAAACCGTATCCCCAATTTTATATTCTTTGTATCTTCCACTAGATATATATTTATAGTGAGTTGGAACTTGTGTTGATAGTCCCAACAAATTTAAGGCTGTGCTATTATATGGTGCAATATTCCAATTGTATTTTCTTGCTATGGCAAGTGCCAACTCGTGAATTGATACTGCTTCATATTCTCCAATTAACTCACTGTATTTTGGATTGTAATAAAAGCCATCAATGATACGCTGAATTTTTCTTTCATTAACCATCCTATTTAATGTCTTTCTAGCTGTATCATAAGATGTAATATCTAAAAAGTCATTTGCAAAAAATACTTTATGTGAGTCAAAATCATTTATTTTATCTGATATTTTTTCTGTATATGAACTCATTACAATCCTCCTTTGTCCCAAATATCATATCATATCTGGGACAAAAGTTCAATTTACTTAAATTTAATATTCTTATAATAGTTCATCATCTTCATCTAAAGATTCTTCGTGAGTTTCATCATCGTCAGATTCATCTTCTGACTCACTAATATAATCCTCATCATCTTCTTCAAAGTCTTCCAACATTCTATCTTCTTTTGCTTTAACTACCTTAAAATAATATCCTGCTCCTACAACTCCTCCAATTACAAGTGCAACAATTAGAAATGAACCTATTCCACTTTTCTTTTCTTCTTTTACTGGAACAGCCTTAGGCTCTTCTTTTTCTACTTCTTCTTTCTTAGGTTCTTCAACCTTTATAGTATTTTTATCTTCTGATTCAATCATATTAAGTAGGTCTTGCTCCCCTACTTCTGTCAATAACCTTACATTATCTTGATTTGACGAGTGATCCACTATTAGGTGCATAGTTTTTCCACTTTTAGTTTGAAATGTTAAAAACTGTCTTACATCTACTGGATTTTCTTTATCTTTTTCTGTATCTCCACTTGGTGTAATATCTTTTCCATTCCTATCTACATTTTCAATTACTGAACCTCTTGCCTTATTTTCTTGTGTTGCAAGATTATTTACTGCCTTTGTATTACCACCTTTTACAAGTGGGGTTTTCTTTGGTGGATTATTTGAAGGCTTATTTGCTTCACTTGTATTTCCTGGTATTCTTGGAACATCTTGATAAGGAATTTCTTCTTTTGATGGTGTAAAAACATCATCTTTCAACATTTTTTCAAATTCTTCTTTTTGTGGTTCATAGATTGATTCGTTTTGACTTTCTATTTGACCTTCATTTGTCATAGCAAATGTAGTTGCTGGTACTGTAAATGTAAAAAGGAGTAACGCTATGGCTACTCCTCGTTTAATACTCTTATTCATTTTTCTATCCTTTCTTATTTTACATTTTTAAATACATAGACTGCTTTTCTAGCATCGTCCCATTCTATTGTTTGGTTTTTACCATCTTTAATATCTCCATGACTTGCCCCAAAAGCTTTAGCAATATTTGAAATTGAAGCATGAATTCTTCCATTTATAATCACTGGCTTAACATCTGAATTGTAGACCTTCCCATCTGAATCTTTCATAACACCAGTATCAATATTTAGTCTTAATGTCTTTTTAGCTAAGATATTGTTCTCTTTATTTGAGAAAATAGCTTCACGAGTAGAATTGTCATACTCAACATTAAAACCTAGAGTATAAGCGATATATCTTACTGGAATCATAGTTCTTCCTTGATCCACATAAGTTTTTACATCCATATAGACTGTTGTCTTACCATCTTTGTTGATAATGTTATAAAAGTTTTTGTCTACTTGAAAAACTGCAAATTCTTTTTCATCTTTAACTTGTTTTTTACCTTGTTGTTCCTCTTGCTTTTTCATCTTGTTAAGATCAAATTGATTTAGAATGTTCTTGTCATCAGCTTTCAAAAGTTCGTCCCACTTCTTATCTTGAGATTTCTTATCTTCTTTCTTCTCTTTGTTTTCTTTTTGGAGTTTTAGAAGTTCATCTAATTTCTTAGATAAGTCTTGGTTTAGATTTTTATCTTTTTCATCTTTAGCTTGTTTCTCAAGTTCTTCTTTCGCTTTTTTATTTGCTTCCTCGATTAACCTCTTTGCTTCTTCAATTTTCTTATCTAATTCTTCTTTTAGCTTTTTAATTTCTTCTTCAGAAGCTTTTTGTTTTTCTTCTAGCCCTTTAATCTTTTCTTCTAATTCTTTTTTTGTATTTTCAGAAGATTCTTTTAAACTATCAATAGCTTTTTGAAGCTCTTCAATTTTCTTGCAACATTCTGACTTAGAATTTTCTGTATCTTTCTTTTTAGACTCTAAGTCTCTTATCTTAGCATCTTTTTCATCAAGAGCTTTTTCTAAGTCCTTAATTCTATTATCTTTATCTTCAATTTCTTTAGTCTTCTTTGCAAGTTCTCCTTCTAAAGACTCAAGCTTTTCTTGCATTTCTTTGACTTTATTTTCGTTTTTATCGGTCTTTTCTTTCTCAGCTTCTAACTCCCATTTTGTAGATGAATAATCTTCTTTTAGTTTTGCATTTTCATCTTGTAGTCTTTTTAATTCATCTTTAAGCTGAGTAATTTCTGCTATTAGTTCATCATTATTAGAGTTTTTAAGATCCTCAATTTCTTTATTCAATTGAGCAATCTTATTGTCTTTCTCTCTAATCTCTTCTTCTAACTTAGACTTTTCTTGTTTTAGTTTCTCTCCATTATCTTTGCAAGATTCTAACTTTCCCTTTAATTCGTCTATCTTTGATTGGTCTTCTTGTTTCTTTTCATTTAATTCTTTAATCTGATTTTCTAAGTCCTTAATGTTTTTTGTTAAATCATCAATCTTATTGTCCTTTTCATCAATATCTTGCCCTGTTAAATCTGTTTGAGTATCAATGGAATATTTATTTGGATTGTAAATCTTGATAGTTCCTGAATAGTAGTATTTTGGAACTGAAAAGTCCAATTCTACCATGTCTACATCTTTTGGAAATATCAATCCTCCATCTTCATCTTTGATTAGATTTTTGTAATTAGAAATTCCAAGTTCTCCATTATATCCTAGATTATTAAGATAGAAAGGATTTTGTTTTGGTCTATATTCTACAACTTGATTCCCTATTAACTTAGCTCCAGTATTATTAAGTTTAGGATTGCTTGGTGCATTAATTCTCCTTAATGCGTTCTTATAAAAAGCTCCACCTTCAATAACTTCAACACTATCTGGTATTTCAATTTCTTCTAGTTCGTTTTCAAAGAATAATCCATCTTTTATAACCTTTAACCCTTTTGGAAGTCTAGCTCTTTTTATCTTATTTTCTCTAAAAGCAGCACCACCAAGGTTTGTTACTGAATCAGGAATATAGATTTCTTCTAAATTTGTATTGTTAAATGCCCAACTTTCAATTGTTTTTAAATTGCTTGGCAATTTAATTTCTCTTATTGGGCAATATACAAAAGAGTTGCTCTTAATTGTTTCTAGGGATTCTGGTAAAGTAATCTTCAAATCTTTTAACTTTGATATTCTTGGAATATCAAACATATTTTGTGAGTAACCAGAACTATTTATATATCCAATAGTTTTAGTACCTTCTAAAAACTTAATTTCTTGAGTTTTCTCTGCTTTTTCCCATCCTGTTTTACTTAGTCCTGCTACATGAGTCTTATCTCCTTGATGGTAAATAAAATCATCTTCCGTCCAAGTAACATCAGACTTTGCAAATGCACTTGTATGCACAGTTGATGTCAAAATTAATAAAAGAGCCATAAAAAAGGCTCTTAGTTTGTTCGTATTAAATTTCTTCATTATGAATGTTCTCCTTTTCTTTTAATTTTTCTTCTCTTTTTCTATCATTGATTTTCTCCATTAATTCTTCCAAGCTGATATTGTTCCTCCTAAGAGTTACAATTATTTCTTCATTTTCAACTTGTATTTCTTCATCGCAAATTTCCTTGTATTTTGCATTTAGATCTTTTAATTTCTCTTCTATTTTTTTCTTTTTGTTTCTAATACTTATAAGCTTTCTGTTCACATAATATCTCCCTTCTATCTTGGTCTTCCAAAACCATAAAAGTGTGATTTCCAATATTTTGAATTTATTGATGTGTATTGAATTGGATCTCCTGCGTGAATCATCATTCCGTTACCTGCGTATATTCCTACGTGAGATATTGGTGTTCCACTGTTATATGTTGAGTGGAAAAATATAATATCTCCAGGTTGAGCTTCACTTGGACTTACTGGATTACAATAGTCTTTGTATATTCTCCATGCAGTTGTTCTTGGCATTCTCTTTACACCAGACTTTGTAAATGACCAACATACAAAACCTGAACAGTCAAAGTTAGATGGTCCACTTGCTCCAAACACATATCTTTTGCCTATATGTTTTTCTGCTTCATTAAATAAGGCTTTGGCAGTAGCTGAATCAAAAGCAAGACCAGGATTTCCAAAGTTTGGATTATCTACTATTTCTCCTAAGTCCCCATTACCTGATCCAAAAACATCACCCATATTCCCCTTAGCTTCAAGAAGAGCTTCATAATGAACTACATTGTCTGGATAATCTTTAAATATTTCCCTAACTACTTCATCCATTTCTTTTTTCTTTAAAGTTACAATTAACTTTTTATATTCGTACTCTTCTTTTTCATAGCTAGTATAAGGATTGCCACGACTATCATATCTTGTTCTTGCTACTGTTCTTGTTCTAATTTCAATTTCTTCCTTAAAATCAAGCTTATACATCTTATCGAAAAGTTCTTTTAAAATTCCTTTTACTTCAGATGCTGATTTTACTTCTCCACATCTTGAAGTTATATAGGATAAAAGTTCATGGGTATTATGACCAATTTCTCCTTCTTTATTTATAATATATTCATCATATCCAGGATGACTTGTTTTTACACTTTCGATTTGTGATTGTAGGTCATACTCCATTGATGAAAATTCTTGATTTACTTCACTTAGAACTGTATCCTGTGATAGGTATGTTGTTGTCATTACTGAGTTTACTGAATTGCTTAGTCCACTCATACCAACACTTCCACCACCAATCATGATTGATATCATAAGACCTAGTCCTATTACTAGAAATAGAACCATCTTGCTTTTTCTTACTATTAGCTCTTTAGAAGCCTTACCTAAACTTAAAATAGCTTTTTTAACTCTATCTACAAGTCTTGTTTCGTGCTTTTTAGCTATCATGCTTTTCATTTGTTTTCTCTGGTAAAACCTTTTAAATCTATTTTTCTTTATATAGGCGTCTGACTTTTTTAAATCTTCCAAGCCGCTTTTAAACTCCAACTTGCTTTTTCTCTTTCTTATTTTCTTATCAAGTTTAGATAGCTTTTTTAAGGACTTTTTCTTTTTGTCTAGCTTATACTTCCTTATTCCATGCTGGAGTTTAGAGCTTACATTAGCGACTTTTTCTCCAGATTCTACACCAGTATTATCAGACCCTGAACTTAAATAATCTCTCACTAATTCTGAAGACTTAGCTCCAGATAATAAAACCCCAGAAGATAGACTTCCTTTAGTTTTATTCTTTAAGATATTATCCTTTAGCTTACTTTTAGACTTTTCAAGCTCTCCAATCTTTTTATCTGAGATAAAATCTTTAACATCTTGAGCTTTCTTAGAATCTTTCGTTGTAACTTTCTTAGATTCATTTTTTAAGTCATCAATTTTCTTTCGAGTGAATTTATCACTTTCATAATTTTTTCTTTTGTAGTAAGTCTTCTTTTTATTAACTTTCTTTTGTTCTGAAGGTTTAAGGCTTGTTTCTTTTTCATCTTTTATAAATTCTTGATTATTGTCTTTAAAATAAGGATTATCAAAAGTTTTATCTGTATCAACTTCGTTTAGCTTATTTTCTTTATCTATCTCTTTAGAATTTTTTTCCTTATCTCTAAACTTCTTTTCTTGATAAAGCTTCTGATTTTGCTTTTTGTCGATATTAGTATTAGTCTCGTTCTTACTTTCTTCATCTTTAACAAGCTTATCTTTTCTATATATTCTCTTACTTTTATTTGCTTCGATAGGTTTATCTTCACTTGTGTGGATTCGCTTAGACTCTTTCTCGTTGATTTTGTCTTGGAATTTATCCTTACTATGGATAAGTTTATCCTCATAATTTTTAAGAACTTGTCTTTTACTTGATGGTTTCTTATTGTTTATTGGTTGAGCCTTAGCTGAAATATCATCTGTTATTAGTTTATTAGAATTAATATTTCTACTGTTTTCACTATCAAAATTTACTTTTTTGGAGTCTACATCTAAGTCTTCATCAAGTTTAAAGTTTTCATCTGTCTTTATTTCAAGATTAGCTTTTTTTGTTTCTCCAGCCTTATCCTTATTATCTAAAACTTCTTTTCTGATTCTTTCCTTGTTGTTAGCCTTCTGAAAATCTTTTAGTTTATCTTGTTTTTGATCTTTAGATAATACATTCTCATGAATAAGTTTAGATTCTTTTTCTGAAATTTTATCTTCGAACCTATCCTTAGTCTTAATAATCTTATTGGTATAATCATCTGAATGAACGAGTTTACTATCTACATTCTTTTCAGGGGCGTCCCTATTTCGTATAATTTTCTTTTGAAAATCTTTTTTTAGTTTTTTATCCATATCACACCTACTTAGCTTCTTCTGGTTTTGTTGTCATTAGCTTATATAGCATGGTGTCTTTAGGGAACTTATCTATAAATGGAACAATAGTATTTCCAAAGAATAATAGTCCCTCACCTGCATTTGAGTTAGTAATATAGTTTAACTGATAAGGCGATATTTTTAATTTTTTAGCAAGAATATCCCTATCTCCAGATGCTTGATTTAACATTAGAACAAAGTCTGTATTATCAAAGATATTTTCAATTTCCTGACTTGTTAAAAGATCTTTTACGTTTTGTGTTATACCTGTTGGGATACCTCCCCATTTTCTAAATCTTTTCCAGATTTCTACTGAATATGAAGCAGTTTGTGGGTCTTTTAATAAAAGGTGGAACTCATCTATATAGTATCTTGTAGACTTGCTTCCTCTATTTAGGGAAACCTTGTTCCAAACTTGGTCTTGAATGACAAGCATACCTATTTTTTTAAGTTGTGTTCCTAGCTCTTTTATATCAAAACAGAGCAGTTGCCTATTTAAGTCAACATTTGACCTATTATTAAATACATTAAGACTTCCCTTAACATAAATTTCCATTTCTGTTGCGAGCTTTCTACCAACTCCCTCTTCTTGAGATAGGAGCATATCGTATAAATCTCCTAATATAGGCATATTTTCTGGTTTTGGGTCTTCAAAATACTTTTGATATATCTTTGGTAAGCACCTATCTATAACAGATTTTTCTGCAGCAGTAAGACCAGATCCTCCTACTACAAGTTCAAGCATAGACATTATGAAGTTTGCCTTATCCTTTAAAGGTGCGTCCCCATCTCCATAGTTCATATTAATATCTAATGGATTTAGGTAGTCCTTTGACTTTGCCGAAACTTTAATAACTTCTCCATTAAATTGTTTTACAAGGTTTGAATACTCTCCCTCAGGATCACAAATAATTACATCATCGTCTGTTACAAGAATTGCATTTGCCATCTCTCTCTTTGCCGAGAAAGATTTACCAGAACCTGGTGTTCCTAATATTAATCCGTTAGGGTTCTTTAGTTTCTTCCTATCTGCCATAATCAAGTTTTGGCTAAGGGCATTTAAGCCATAGTACAAAGAATTTGCCGAATCAATAAATAGCTCTTCTGTTGTAAAAGGCATAAATACTGCCGTTGATGATGAAGTTAAAAATCTTTTTATCTCGACTTGATTAACTCCTAAAGGTAAGACAGAAACAAGTCCTTGTTCTTGTTGATGAGATAATCTTTTTACCTGACAATTATGTCTGTTTGCAATTGATGATATTTGAGAAATAGTGTTTTCTAATCTTTGATTAGTCCTAGAAAAATTCATCATTACTATGCTAACTACAAAGAGCCTTTCATCTCTATTTTGTAAGTCAGATAACATGGACTTAACATCAGCTCCAAAAGTATTTATATCTGAAGGGATAATATCCATATCATATCCTGCACGAACTGCTTTCTTTTGTTCTTCAATTTTCATTCTGTCTAGGTCTGTGTTCTTTCTCTTAATAAGTTTAATAGCTTCTGCTTGTTCAACTACATCTATATGAAAAGCTACATAAATATTGTCATCAATATCTAAAAACTCAGATAACATCCTGTCTGATAACTCACTTGCAAGTATTTGAAAATGGCTTACTGCTCCAATGAATTTCCCAAATTTAAAATTATTTGCTGGTACAAAATTAAAAATATTGGGAGTTATATGTGATTTTGTAGACTCTTTCTTCTTCAAATCTTTATATGAAAAATTAAAGTTCTTGTCTGGATTTAACATATCGTGAACAAGTCTTAATCTTTCTTCGCCATCAAGGCTTTCTGCTCTTACTCCCATAGATTTAAAGTTAGATAAAATATCTACTTCTAGTCTATTTAACTTTGCTCGTGCTTGCTCTAGGTTATCGGCTTCTGTTGTAAAGGTTATATACTTCATCTTTTTAAGTCCATTATTGCCCTTTGCAAGTTGAAGTTTTAACATCTCTCTAAACTCTTTTCTTACATCGTCATAGAAATCTCCCTTATCAGCAATTTTAATTGCGTCTTGTAGGTCTTTATTTCTTCCTAATTGATTTACATATGATAGTTCAATGTGGACACTTGGATCAAAAGAATTTAAAAAGTTGGCAAATTGGTTAAAGATTAAATCTCTATCTTCTTCCAATGCCAACTGGTAATTTATATCTTGAAATGAAATTGTCTTTGAATAATTTTTTTCATCTAACTGGCAAATGCCCTCTGGTAACATTCTTATATATGGAATTGTATCCTCAACAGTAAATCTCTTTTTCTCTTTCTTTAAAAGTACACTTAGAAGACTATTTGTCGGATCTTTCTTTGTTTTTAGTCTTCTTACTTCCTTTCGGTCTTTTTTTAATTGTTTTTCCCTTAGATTTAAGTCGCTGATTTGCTTTTTTCTTTGCTTCAAGGTATGCCTCCTTTCTTATTCTCTTAGTTGGTTGATAAAACTTATGAAGGTAGAAAAATTTAAAATATTTTTCAAAAGTTAAGGTGTCTTTTTCATATAAGGTTATAAAAAAGATTGGCAGGGTTACTATTAGCATTACAATAATTGAAACATCATTAGGTAGATATTTCTTCATAAATAAATAGGTTGGTATGCCAATTAGTCCTGCCACAGAAAAACCTATAAGTTGTCTTTTGGTTAAGTTAAAGGCAACCTTTGTTTTAATCTTGTCCAAATCTTTTGGTATTGGTACATATGCCATTTTAATCTCCCTCTACTTCTTCTTTGGAAAGTTCAAGTATATGGTCATAATTAGATGTTGTTTCCTCTTCCAGGTAGCTAATTCTTTCTTCTAATTCTTCTTGTTTTTCTTCATTTCTGTCATTGTATTCGCCTTGATACATAACAAATTCATTGTGACATCTTCCGAGTCTATTTATTCTCCTCTTTAAGTTTCTAATCTCTTCATTTCTTTTTTTCTCTTTTAAGATTTCATAAGTTCCTCCTAATAAAATTCCAAGTCCCAATAAAGCACAATTTTTCTTTTTTAACATTTATTCCTCCTAGTGCGTATTCATAATACTTTTTGCAACTGTTCCACTCTTAAACATCATAAGTCCAAGTAGTAGAGCATATCCTAATATACTAAACAAGCTTGCGTGAATATCTGTAATCTGTACCGTTCTTATTAAAACGGTGTAGATACCTAAACATACCATCAAAAACAAACCTTGTAGTCCCAAGGCAAAAAGTCCCTTGATATAATTTGTTCCAATCTGACCCCATTCTTTATTTCCCATAGTCGCAAATGGTATGGATGATACTGATGAGTAGACATATATTTCAAACATACGCCCATATACTATTAAGGTAATAGTTAAAGATATACATTGAATTGCAATCCTTACAAGGCTTGTTTCAACTAATATCATTAAAAGCTCACCTATTTCTTTTTCTTTTAATGTATCAACCATTGCAACTATCTGATCTCCTGAAACAGTGGCAGAAGTAGTGATTACCCCTGCCGCTTTGTTTACAAGATTTTGTGCCACATCAAAGACTGCCATTGAAAATTCAAAGGCATGGCTTGCAAGGTAGACTGCTATAAACATCTTTATAATGTATTTGAAAAACTCAAAAGTATCTGTATCGTGCATATTATTCTTTTGCATAACCATATTTATGAGTTCAATACATAAAACTGCTGTTATGATAAGACCTGCTATTGGAACGATCACATTATCATTAATGTTTTTTATGAAGTTATACACTTCTCCATTCCAACCCATTGGTGTCTTCCCAACATCAGTTGCAATAACTCCTACCTTGTCATTTATATCTAAGAACATGGACTCAAGATTTGCTTTGATACCTCCGAGTAGCATATCCTTAAAAAATTCAGTTAGCTTGTCAAAGATACCAAACATAGACTTTCTCCTATTTTAAAGCATTTGCAAGCAGTGGAATTAATTTAATACCGATTAGTACAATTCCCCCACCAGCCATAAGCTGCTTAATACCTTGAGATTTAGCACCA
>NZ_JBBKBD010000030.1:0-10992 GCF_037890055.1 Lagierella sp. ICN-221743
TAGCGGGTAGTTTTTTGTTTCGTTCGCAAGCGAACTCAACAGACTAAAGTCATTAATATAAATTTCATCGCTTTTTCAAATTCCACCATCTGTTCTATCTTAAAATCTTCTGTTGCATCTACATATATATCCATTGTTGTACTAATATCAGAATGACCTAGAATAGACTGCATTGCTTTTGTATTTATATTTTGTTCATTAAGCCTTGTAGTAAAGGTGTGTCTAAAAATGTGATTGCTTAAATGTGGAACTAATAGAATATCATTAGAGTTCGATTTATTTTTATCCATTATACTTAAGAGTGAAAAGAAGTCTTTCTTGGCAACCAATTTTGAAATAGAATTTGCTTATATAAAAAGGTCCAATTCCCACTGCAGGAGTAACAGTGAAAATTAGACCCTCTTGGTAACTATCATCTAAAAGTCTTTTAGAATTTCTTTAATTTTCTAATCCCCTTTTAAGTGTCATATTTATATTTTTTTATCTCTGGCATACTTTGATACCTTTTTATACTTAAAGTCTTTAATAGTGGCTTTCCACCTCTTTTTATCTATAAAGATTCTCCTACATCATAGTTCATTTTTTTAGTTCCACCTTGATGTCTTAGTTTGTCTTTATCTTCTTCATACCAATTAAGGATTGTTACATAATGGTCTTTATAGTATTTCCCAGAGCTTTTGATATATCTTGATAGCTTTTCAATCATTGTATCTGTATGACTTTGCAGCTTATCCTTTAACTTATGGTATTCTTCTTCAGTTAATCGAACATTTTGATATTCTCCATAAAAAATAGGGGTGGACTTTTGGATAGGTATCTCCTCCCGATATTCTCCTTAATCTTTTTATCCTCTTGTCTGTGAAAAATTCTTCTTTTAATTTTATCCAATAATATCTTTTGTTTGTTGCCATTCTAATCCTCCTTGCAATAAAAAAAGAAGTAGATTTTTTCTCTACTTCTCCTAAAAATTTATTTTTCATTATTCACAATTTTTTTATAATTTTCTAGATAAAAATACTAGATGCTCTTTCTCGTCCAGATGGCATTCACATTTAAATCCTATCTTATTCAATGTTTCTGTAAGATATTCGGGAGAATAAACTTCAAAATCTAGCATATCCGCCCATTTTTTTATGTTTTTATGCTCTCTATATGCTCCTTCGTTGCATATTAGAAACTGACCGTCTTTTACTAGAACACGATGGATTTCCCTAAAAGATAATTCTATATTCTTCCAAAAATAAATTGTTTCAAAGGCAGTTACTATATTTATGGATTCATCTTCAAAAGGTAGTTTAGCCACATCTGCTTCAATAATTTTACACCTGCCATCTCTTATAGCTTCGCTATTTACTGAACTTGCAATATCTACACTTGTTTTTGAATAGTCCATTCCATATACTTTTTTAGCCTTTGTTAGGAAGTATTGAACATTACGTCCACCACCACATCCTAGATCTAAAACTACATCCGAGGTTTTAATATGCAGAAAGGATCTGCCCCATTTCGCCAATTTTTCGTGACCAATGTTCATTCCTTTCACCATGAAACGACCACCGAAATTATTTTTAGGATTTTTTACATTTTCAAAAAATTTTTTTAACATTTTCACCTCCCATTGATAACTATTATCATTGTTATTCTATCATAAATTTTATGTTTATTCAATTTTATATCCTTTCTACATTGATATATTCCAGATTTTCGATAATCGAAATTCTTGATTTCCGATTTTCGGAATTCTTGTTATTATGGTTATTTAAGGGTGTAACTTTTCGTTACTCCCTTAAATTTCTCTGGTCATATCTTTTTTATATTTTGAACTTCTAACATCTTCCATCTCTTTCATAAATAATATTAATCATTAACAGCAATTGGCTTTGCATAATAAACAAAGATCATTGCGTCATATAAATCTTTTGGAACTTCTTTTACCCTATAAGTCCTTGGCATGAATTTCATAAGAGGAGAATATCCTTCACCCAGACTTATCATGTTGATTTCTTTATTTATAAGGTCAAAAGTTTCTCCATCTTTAACTTTTGTAAAATCTAAATAATATTTTCCTTTAAATTTTCTCGCACTGTAAGCTAAAGGATCAGCAGATACAAAGACATGGTTTGACCTCTTGTTATCTGGACCAGCCACATTGATATTAACAATTCCCTTATAAAAGTCTGTTCCAATAATAAAATATTTTTCTCCAAAAATTTTCTTTAAGTGAGACCCCATTGGCTCATAAAATTTTTCACTTTTTGCAATGTGACCGTTGTGTCCAGAAATTAAAAGCATCTTATTTCCCTTTGATTTTTCAAAATCACTTATCCATTTAACATTCTCAGCCATAAGCTCATCTCTAACATTATTTACTTTTACATAGTCATTAAAATCTAATTCGTAATATTTTATGCTATTTAATATATTTGTAAGAGCTCTTGAAGCTATTTTTGCATCTGAAGAGGATAGGGCGTCTGCATAAGCTTTTATCTCTAACAACAAAGCTTCCTTATCTTTTATCTGTGAAATCTTAATTTTTTCATCTTTTATAAAAGAAAGCTCCTTTTTCAAGTCTTTTTCTTGTAATATATTATTTTCCTTACAAAAATCTAATATTAAATCAATAGATTTTTCTGGATTTTGCATGTCAAAGCCGTAAAAAGAAAGTTTGTCCTCATCCTTGGCTTTTTGATTGTAGTCAAACATATAATTTATAAGATCGCTCATATTCTTTGTGTGATAAATATTAAAAGAAAAAATTCTTGAAATATTTTCATCTCTCTTGTTTCCGTGAATGTAATTGTTGATTATCATTCCTTCGCCAAAATCAGCTTCAATAGCAAAGCTCTTTAAATTATTTTTTTCAACTAAAGTCTTTAAAACTTCTAATTTTAAATCTTGAAAATCAGAATTCCCGTGAGCCGCTTCCCCAAGTCCAACGACTTGTATATTGTCATCTAAGTTTATTTGGCTTACAGCTTTGCCATAGTCTTCTATATCAGAAATATTTTTTCTGGCATTTAACTTCGGAAGATTAATCCATAAAAAATCCCCAATCCCTATAAGAATAATAAGGGATACTAAAAAAATTAAAATTCCTTTAAATATTTTCTTTATCATTTTCTCACCTCTTACTACATTTTTTTAATATTTTATCATACTGTTGCTTCTTCTTTTGCCGCTTCTTTTTCTGCTTCCATTTTCGCTTTTGCTGCCTTTATTGTGTATGTTATTATGGTTTGTGCTGCTTGACCTGCTTCTTTACTTATTTCTTCGTTTATCATGTTTTTCTCTCCTTTGCTTGTTTTTATTTGGTTGTTGGTAGTGGTGGAATGCCTTATTTTGATGTTTATATAGCTTTCTTAGGTATTTGTACCTTTTATACTTTAAAATAGCTTACAATGCCTTTCCACCTTTAGTAGTTTATGTGTGTTCTTTTGTCTGATAGATAATTTTTCATGTTGGAATATATAATCTGCACTTCTTCATTGTTCATCGCTTTTATTTCTTCTGTGCTTTTATATGTTTTGTATATTCCATCTTGATCTGCTTTTATGAGTTCATCTATTAGCTCTTGCCTTTTATTCATCTCTATTACCTCCTAGATCTGCCTTTATTTTCTTGGTTATATTGTAGCTTGGATAAGATATTTTTACAAAGTCTTACCTTTCTTGATCCATTTTCTTGTTTTTCATCATTTCTCTGTATTCATTATCTTTAATAACTTGGTCTTGGAATTTTTTAATCTGTGCTATTACACTTGGTTTTTCACCTTGTTTTATTAGCTTATCTATTTCTATGGATAAGTCTATACCTAATTCTTTGTTTACAAAATCTACTGAATATTTTATATGATTAATTTCCTGGTATTCATCTTTTATCTTGTCTTTTTCTTTATTTATTTCTTCAAGCTTTGCCATTAAATACTCATTTATTTAGTCAAACATCAAAATGGATGTATTTACTTAAAACTCCATTTATTTGCTCGCTCTCTTATTGAAATGAATGATTTATATATCCCATCTTGAGTTATAAGCTCATTATGCGTTCCTTCTTGTACTATTTCCCCTTTATCTAAAACAATGATGTTGTCTGCTTTCCTAACAGTTTCTAACCTGTGTGCAATCATAATAACTGTTTTATTCTGTACTAAATTATCGATGGCTTGCAAAATATGGTGTTCATTTTCTACATCTAAAGCACTGGTAAATTCATCTAAAATCACAATGGGAGCATCTTTGAGTATTGCTCTAGCTATCGCTATTCTTTGTTTTTCTCCGCCGGATAAAGTGCTACCCGCTTCGCCAATTTTAGTTTCGTATCCTTTTTGCAAGCTTTTTATAAAGTCATGACAGCGCGCTTTTTTTGCAGCGGATATAACATCCTCATCACTGGCATTTGGCTTTGCCAAACGAATATTATTCATAATTGTATCTTCAAACAAATACACATTTTGAAATACCATACTTATATTTTTCATCAATTCTTCGGTGGAGATATTTGTTATTTTTGCTCCACCAATCAGAATTTCTCCTTCGCTTACATCATAAAATCTCGGTATAAGCTTGCAAAACGTTGTTTTTCCTGAACCTGAAGGTCCGATAATCGCTGTAAGTGTGTTCGGTTTAAGAGCTACTGATATTCCCTTTAAAACTTCTCCTTTTCCGTAAGAAAAACTTACATTTTTAAATTCTATTTCATTGGATTTTATATTTTGAATAGGTGATAATACCTTTATTTCTTCAGCATTTTCCATACTGCTTATATCCTTTAGTGAACTATCTAAAAGCCCAATCATAGAAAGAATAGAACCTGCTTGACTTACAGACTGGAATATTACAAAGCTCATAATCAATAAATTAATGGCTTTTTGAGGAGAAATTTCTCCACTATTCCACATAAAAAACGCATAGCTAATAATCATAATTTCAAACAGCTGTATCGTAAGACCGGCACCTATGCTTGAGGGAATAGATTTTTCGGATAAATTTATATTATTAACACAACTACCATCTATATCTTTTTTTACTCTTTCATCTTTTTCTCCCATACCAAAAGCCTTAATTACGCTTATTCCCTGTATAAATTCAATAGCACTTTCCGTTAATTTTGTTTGTGCTAATTGTCTTTTGGGAGCTTCCCTTCTTGAAATTTTCATTTGATAATTAACTACAAACAAATATGTTAATATGCCTGCAAATATTACAACGGAAACTTGCCATTCATAGTAAGCAAATCCTAAAACTATTGATATAGCAGATAAAATTCCACCTATCACATGAATTAAAATGATTGGTGCAACTTGTTCTACAGTTGAAATAGATGTAGTCAGTGTTGAGTTTATATTTCCTACTGAATTTTTGCTAAAGAACCCTAAATAGAGTTTTTTAAATAATGAGCCAAAATATAACCTTTTATCTTTCGCCATCTCAAATCCAACGGATACAGAACCCAGTTGTGTGAAATAACCAAGACCAAATACTCCGATAATACATACAATTCCGAGTATCATTACCTTATAAATATAATTGTCCATTAAATTACTATTAAACATGGCGTTTACCGCTAAAATTATTGCTATCATTTTCAGCATAACGAATATGCCTTCTATAAATGATAGAATTAAAATTTTGACTAAACTGTCTTTTCTTTTCTCACTAAAGTTCCATACACTTTTTAGAGCTTCAAACATATTCTCACCTCCAATCAATTTGCTATTTCATATAAATGCTTATACGCAGAACACGACTTAATAAGTTCTTCATGTTTTCCATCGCAAATGATTTTCCCATTTTCCATATATATGATCTTATCTGCATTTATGACAGTTTTAATTTTATGTGTAATAACAATTAGTGTTTTTCCTTTGGTAAATTCCAGTAACGCTCCTTGAATTTTTTCTTCATTTTCAATATCGGTACTTGCAGTTGCTTCATCTAATATGATAATTGGAGCATTTTTTAGAATTGCTCTGGCAATAGCTATTCTTTGCTTTTCTCCGCCGGATAACCTATCCCCTGCGATGGTGTCATATCCATCAGGCAAAGTTACAATAAAATCATGGCAACCGGCTCTTTTAGCAGCTTCTATCACCTCATCATTCGTTGCATCTTTTTTACCTATTCTAATATTTTCCAAAATAGTATCATCAAATAAAAATGTATTTTGATCCACATAGGAGATAAGAGTATTCAGGTCATTCATTGAAAGGTCTTTTACCCCTATACCACCTATTTTTATTTTTCCTTTCTCAAAATCCCAAAATCCGGCTAAAAGTTTCATTAGAGTTGATTTTCCTGAACCTGAAGTACCAATAATTGCAGTCATAGTTTTTTCTTTAATGGTTAAATTCACATCATCAACATCATTTTTTGTCCCATCATAAGAAAATTGTAAATTTTCAAACGCTATGTCGTATGTCATTTTTTCTTTTAAATTAGAATTCTCACTTCTCTTAAGTTCCGGATAATCTAAAATTCCTTTTATTTCCTTAGCAACAGTTCCCATCTGTGCCAATTGGTCAACATAACTGGATGCTTTAACAATCGGTTTAAATATTCCAAGAGAAATCATCATAAACAAAAATAAACTTTGCTCAGTAAGAAACCCATTATTAAAAAATATCAATCCCACAACAATTGTTGGAAATATAGATACAGGAGCTATGCTATAGGAAAGAGACGCATAAATCTGTGAGCTTTTCATCCAATTTATAGCATACTCCGCATGGCGTATGACTGCATTTTTATATTTAGCATAGGAACTATCTTCCATATTGAAAGTTTTAATTACCTCAATCCCCTTGACATACTCTATAACCGCTTGATTCATATTCTTTTGTGCCTGTACTTGTCCCTCATATTTTTCCTTATATCCAATCATCATAAGCATTCCGATTGATAGTCCAAATATAACCCAAAGAAATATAATCCCGGTAAGCTTAATATTAACTGCAAGCATCCAAACAATCATGGCAATAGGTATCAATAAATTTGCAGTCATCTCAGGAAGTAGATGTGCTAATGTTTTTTCTATATCTTCCACCCTGTCTACCAATATAGTTTTTAATGTTCCACTAGGATTCATATCAAAATATCCCATCGGCAATCTAACAAATTTATCACAAATTGCATATCTTAAGTCCTTTAGCGTTAAGTATGCTGCTTTATGAGATATAAGTGTTGAAATATTTGAAAGCAGCACCCCTGATATTTTGCAGATTATAGTGAAAATCAAGACATATATCATGTTGTTTCCATGAAATCCTTTGAAGATATATCCCGCTAAAATTCCAACAAAAGCATAGGATAAAAGTTCGCATAGAACAGAAAGCATACTTAGCATAACAGATAAAATATATCTTTTTTTGTATGGCTTTATAAACGAATCCATTTCTTTAAAAAAGTTTGGTTCTTTCTCTTTTTTCATGACTTCACCCTATGAATTAGCTTCTTTTTCTAAAATATGTTTCCTTACGACCTTGCTACCTATATAAGCTCCTGCGATTGCTGAAACTATAACTAAGGCAAGTAAAATCAGCGTTCCCCAAGAAGAAATCATTTTGCCTGCCGCTGTAATATTTGAAGCCAACTCCTTTTCCTTCATGGCTCCTATAGTTTTATTCAAGGCTATTGTATATGGATAAATTACACTTCCAATTGAAGCCAAAGTTTGCTGAATAACATAGCTGATTCCAATAACTTTTAAATTACCATAACCTTTTTTATATAATAAGAACTCTGCTATCAATCCTGAAATTACAAACATCAAAATATATGGTGGATAGAATGCTATCACTCCTTGAATAAGGGAATATATAAAAAACGCTCCTCTTTTTTTCACTTTCACTCCGATAACATAGAAAACAATACCCTGTAATAATGAGTAAAGCACGGGTGTTAAGAGTATGGTAATTGGTGTTGCATACATGAATGTTCCTATCGAAAATATCAAAATGTTACACAATGATAATAAAGTAACTGTAATGATATCTTTCGCTTTCAATTTGTTTTTGTGCATGATTAAGTCCTCCTATTTTTATAAAATATTTATCATCAAAATTACTATCATTCCAATCATCAATATGTAATCGAATAAATTGAACTGTAAAGTAACATAAGATGATTTTTTATGATTTAAAGCAATTCCTCTTGTTTCTGCTGAAGCTGATAAAGTTTCGCCTATTCTTATCACTCGAAAAATGAGTGATACAATTAGAGCCTCGAGATATTCTATTTTTTCTTTTATTATATTTTTATGCTTCCAACTTCCTCTATTTCTAAGCACCTGTCTAAGTAATTTAAAATCATTCCTTAGCACTGGGAAAAACCTGAAAGAAACTGCAAGAATCAATAATAACTTCTCAGGTATTCTTATTTTTCTAAGTCCCGCAAGCATATTTGTTGTCCCTCTACCTCCAAGAATAATAGGAAATAGTAGAAATATTAAAATAAATCTAGGAAACAAATTTGCCGTAAATATTGTAATTTCATTCGGATATATGATTTCAAGACCGTAAATAAGCCCTATAATGACAGAAGTAATTCCTAAAGTCTTGTATCTTCTATTTGCAAGAGAAAAAACGAGAGCTAATAAATTGCATTCAAAAATCAAACTTTTATTGTCAATTCCTACTGCAACCATACAAAGAAGCCAAAACAAAATATTTGTTCTCGGATCTAATAGATTTTTTTCTCTTTTTGCAGGAGGTTGATGTTCTAAATCTTTTCCAAATATACTTTTAATGCTTTCAATATCTCTATTCTCTTTTACTTCACAAATCCTTTGTATCGTTCCATCATCAAGTTCCAAACATTTATCCGCAGCTGATGAAATAAATTCTAAGTCATGGCTAATGGTTATCACGATTTTTTTCTTTTTCATATCGTTTATCAATCCCACTACAGTATCTAAACTTCTTTTGTCCATTCCTGAGGTTGGTTCATCTAAAATAACCACACTTTTATCCGAAAGATACGCCATCATTAAGGTTAATTTTTGCATTTGCCCACCTGAAAGAGAAAATGGATGCCTATCACGATATTTCCACATATCAAACTTTTTAAGTAGATCTTCTATCTCATCATATTTGTTTCGATTTACACCGTACTTCAGTTCAGATAATACAGAATTTGTAAAAAATTGAAATTCAGCTTCTTGCATAATAAAGAGGCTATCCTGCGATAGCTGCCTATGGCTCAATTCTTTTTCCTTTAGAAAAACTCTTCCCTTTTGTGGTTTCAATAGTCCACATATACATTTTCCTAAGGTGGTTTTACCTGAACCATTTTTGCCAATCAAGCAAGTCACTTCTCCCAAATAAGCTGTAAACGACAAATCATTTAAAATATGTTGTTTTTTATATCCAAAGGATATATTTTTCACCTCTAATTTATCATTGACAACATTAGAACACTTCTTCTGAACCTCAATCTGCTTCAAATCCGTAACTCGTAAACACAAATTATTTAATTCATCCTTAGAAAATATCTTAAAATCGTCCTTATCATACTTTTCATAAAAGCTTCCATTTTTTATTAGCCAATATTCATCAGCCAACTCTTTCAAATAGTAAAGCCTATGTTCACTGATTATTAGAGTTTTTCCATCTTCTTTTAGAAGCAATAAGATATTTTTCAGTTTTTCTATGGCTAAATAATCTAAGTTTGCGGTTGGCTCGTCAAGTAAAATAATATCCGTATCCATTGCCCAAGCAGACATAATCACTATTAGTTGACGCTCTCCGCTTGAAAGTTTGAATACTTCCCTGTTTTTCAAATACTCCAAGCCAAATTTTGAAAAAGCTTCTTCTGTTCTTCTTTTTATTATTTCCTGGCTTAACCCTTTATTTTCAAGTCCAAAAGATACTTCCGTATCGCTTTCCATTGTAAAAAATTGACTTCTTGGATCTTGAAAAACTGACGAAATCAATTCTCCAACTTCTCCAATGTTCTTGTTTTCTATATTGTTGCTATTTACCAAGATATAGCCATTAAATATCCCATCATAGAACTCCGGTATTAAATGGTTTAAGCACCTAAGTAATGTTGATTTTCCACATCCACTTTCGCCACAAAGAACTATGCAATCTCCTTTTGATATGCTGCCAATTACATCATCTAACGACTTTTCCTTTTTGCCTTCATAGGAAAAATCTATTTTAAAATCTAAAATATTTTCATCCTTCTCGCCTTTATCATACATAAATTCAATACCTATTTATAATTTCATCAAATATCTTTTCCCAACCCGCCCCAACAAATTCGCCGAGCATTTTTGTGTACTCGATTGTCTCCTCTTTGCTATATCCTTTTTCAATCACTAATTTAAAAGCACTAAATTGTTGATTCATTAAAAGCTCTACCAAATCTAATTTCATCTCACTTATATTCGGGTCTATATTTTCCCTTATAAATTGTTTTGTTATGGAAATTTTATTATTCATCATTTCACGAAATATTGCTTCTACAGAACTGCCTTTACTTGAGCAAAGTAATAGTTTGCACTCCTCGTAATATTTAAATAACACATCTACATATCCTTTGGTTTCTTTTTGAATGCTACGCAAAAAATGATCAAAGTTTTTATCTACGCAATATTCCCTATACGAGTATTCGTTCTCTTTTCTTTTCACACTTATAGCTTCTAAAAATTCTTTTATCAAACTATAAAAAAGTTCATCTTTCCCTTTATACCTTGTATAGATTGCTCCCGTTGTAACTCCCGCTCTTTTAGCAATATTGCCTATTGAAGCAGCCTGAAATCCATTTTGCAAAAACTCTATTTTAGCAGCTTCAATGATTGGTTTATCAAGTTCATGGTTTCTATTTGCCATGTCCATTCCTCCATTCTTACAAAACTTTAATTTTAATAGTATAATCAATAATTGAACTATCGATAATGATATTATTGATTATACATCAGTTAGTATTATCTAACAATAGTTGTAAGATATTTTTTTAGAAAATTTACTGATTTACATATTTATTTGTATGA
>NZ_JBBKBD010000031.1:0-10574 GCF_037890055.1 Lagierella sp. ICN-221743
TATATTATACTTATCAGAATTCATAAGACATCTTTCAAAATATGAATATGTATAGTCAGTTTCTTTTTCAAAGCCAAAACTTGAGAAATGGGGTCCATGATAAGTAACTAAACCTGTCTTAGAATAAATGGCATTAAGCAAAGCAGTAATATCAGAAAATCCACATATAATTTTGGGATTAGCCTCTATTAAAGAATAATCTATATACTCCAATATTTGATTAACATTAAATCCGCCTATGCAGGTAAGTATAGCCTTAACATTTTTATCTAAAAAGGCTTCGTGTAAATCTTCAACACGAGACTCGATACTTGAAGAGTTCACTTCATCAATTTCACGACTGTTTCGTGAAAAAGTTATTTTAAAACCTTTTTCCGTTAACAATGTTAAAGCCTTATCAAAAGTATCTTGCCTTACTACACTCAAACTTCGAGAAGGAGCTATAACCCTTATCTCATCTCCAATTTTTAATTTATTAGCAATCATTTAAACACTCCTCCTGAATATGTTATATTAAATATTCCAATTCATAACTTCTCATGCACTACTTACAACAATTATACCCAATTGCTCTAACCAATGCATGAATGCTTTCAATAAAAATCCCTGAAACCCTTATGTTAAAACATTTATGCACCCTGTCACTATTATGACACGTTCCTCGGTGGCAAGAAAAAAATGTCCAGATTATTTGATCTGCCCCTTTGAAATTTATTATTTTATTATAAATAAGTTTTCAAGCCAATATTAGTTTAATATAGAATAAAAGATATACATCCCTCTCTACAATATGATATTTATCACTTTCACTTCGATAAATATCTATGTATTCAATCTTATCTTTTACAAGATTATGTGTCAATAATACAGCATATAGACTTACTACTTCTGATAATGTCTCTGCTTATGTTACTTCATCCTTAGAGAATGGGCAATCCAAAATAATCTGTTCTAACACTATAGAAATCCTCAAAATAATCTTTATGAAAGTCCCGAAAACTGCCTTGATCTTATGTTCAATTTTATTACGTAGGGATTCCCCCACTTCATTTGATTTGAATAGAATATTTCCACTTTGAATATATGTCTTTTACTTCATAAAATTCAATTTGATCCAAATACTCGTTTTAAATCTGTCATCTAAATTATATTTTTCCTATCATTCAGAAGTAAAAAAACACCAATTTCATTTTTTTAGTAATGTACTACCATTCAAGTTTTCTAATTGATACAGGTATGCTCCCTCATCAACTATTTTAAAACTATGATTTCTCGATTCTATTTTAAATTTTATATTTAGGCCTCAATTTTCATCCTGTTTTTGAAATAAATATCTTAACCCTTCCTTGTTGCTATCATTATTGTCGTTCCCAATATCATTAATTATAGGCTTATCATTATATATATCATACCCATAAGGCTCAGTAATAAATATACCCTTTCCATTTGAATAAGAAAGTAATTCTGACTGATAGGACTTCGATGTATCAACAGGTATCTTTCCACTTAAAGTTGTCTCCTCTCCCTTGGCTATTATATCTTCAATAGAAGCCCTCATCTTTCTAAGATCACTCATAACCCTTCCGCAGAAATCATTTGGAACTTGAACTGTATATTTTAAATAAGGTTCTAATATTTCAGTTCCTGCTTTTCGAAGAGCTTCCCAAAATACATATGGTGTTAAATTCCTAAAGTCAGAGGGGGTACTTACCGGGCTATAGTATAATCCGTAGTCAAAAGTTACCTTTAAGTCTGTAACTTCCCATCCATAAAGCCCTTCTTTACAAGCCTTCTCTACAGCATCTTTTACTGCATTTTGAAATGAATTATTTAAATATCCATAGGACACCTCTGTCTTATATAATAATCCTGACCCTATTGGTAGTGGTTCTATTGACAGTCCAATAGATGCCCAATAAGGATTTGGTGGAACCTCTATATGGATTACTGCTTTAGAGTTTCTCTTAGGTCGTTCTTTATATATTGTTTTCAATTCACCAAATCTAGCATCTATTTTGTATCGGCTTTTAAGTAGTGATTCTATTACTTCCATTTGAATATTTCCAAATAGCTTCAATATGATTTCTCCAGTATCTCCGTTAATTTCACAATCGAGAAATGGGTCTTCTTCAGTTAATTCAAATAGTGCTTCTATCAGTTTGCTTCTTTTGCTTAAATCACAAGGTTTAATTGATGCTCTCAATGCCGGTTGGGCTATCTTTATATCTAAAATCCCGTCATATTTCTTACCAATATAATCACCTATCTTCAGAGAATTAGCATTAGAAATAATAGCAATATCCCCACTATTAACCTGATCTACCTTCACAATTTCACCATTCATAATTGATTCCAGACTTTTTATCTTGAAAGTTTCTTCTGTGCCATTTATATAAACATCTTGACGTGTCCTTATATTCCCACTGAATACTCTTAAGAAAGTCATCTTTCTAGATTTTTCATCCCTATCAATCTTATAAACATACGCTGATAAAAGGTCTTCAGTATTATAGCTCTTGGTAGGAAGATATTTAGTAATGGCAAATAATAGCTCGTCAATTCCAATATTTTTTAAAGCCGAACCATGAAATACAGGATAAAGATTGCAGTTATTAATCTCATCCAAAAATACATCATTATATTCTTTTTCTGCAATGACATCGCCATTTATATATTTTTCTGCTAGATAATCATTTATATCCAGTAACTTCTCTATTATTTGACTTTGAATTACTTTATCATCCCTTACATTTGTCAATTCAAAATCACCTTTATCTTTTATTTTAACTGATTGCATTATTGCAAGATTAGAAGTTAATTTCTCCTGTATTTGAGTGTATATCTCATCCAAACATACTCCCTTTCGATCTATTTTATTCACAAATATAAGTGTTGGTATATTTAATTTCACTAAAGTATTAAAAATCACTTTAGTTTGGACTTGAATTCCTTCTTTTGCTGAAATTACTAAAATAGCTCCATCTAACACTTTCAGAGTTCGCTCAACTTCGGCTATGAAATCCATGTGCCCAGGTGTATCTATGATATTTACCTTTGTATCATTGTAATTAAATGAAACTGTAGACGCCCGTATAGTTATTCCCCTATCTCTTTCAAGTTCCATCGAATCCGTTGTCGTTGTAGCATTATCAACTCTTCCAATTTTATTAATCGCCCCACTTTTATATAATAAACCTTCTGTAACAGTTGTTTTACCTGCATCAACATGTGCTAATATTCCTATATTAATAATTTTCATTTTATACCTCCATAATTATATAAAAAATCCCCTGTGATAAAATACTCTCTTCACAGGGGAACTTATTTTTTATATAACTGCTTAAAGTAAATATGACATATACAATTCGATATAGCATAATCGTGCTATATCTTTAATCTGGTCAATGCCTTATAATACATAAAAATATAAATTTATTATTATGAGAATATTTTTAAATAAAAGTACAATTAACAAGCCATACAAATATTAACTAGTATGGAAAATGTACTTGTTCTATTTTATTAATAGTTATTTAAAAATACTATGCCTCATATGATAAAACTCCTTTAATTAATACTACATATTATAATATTTGTTTTTATTATATTTGTCAAGGAAGATTTGATCCCTTAACGCATTTAACTTGTCATATTACTAATAACTCGTAGAGATTTTTATAGGAATTCATCTTTACATGATATATTCAAATCTTAATTTTCCAGATTAGATGATGTTGACCCTCTGCCCAATAATTCTCTAGGAAATATTCAGGTTCACCAAACCTTTTTCTCCATATTTTCTGTGCATTGGAATATCCACTATCCATACAAAACTCTTTGATTCCTTTACATTGTAATTCTTGAATCATAGCATTCAATAGTAAATTACCTATACCCTGTCCTTGGTAATCTGGTCTTACAAAAACTGTACCTATTTCATAAAGGTTCTTATATTTTCCATGTGTACAACTATTAATTAGGTCACTGGCAGGTCCATATTCTATTGTACCTACTATACAGCCCTCATATAAAAAATTGAGGATGAATACTTTATATCTACGACATCAAAAGAATTACCATTTAAAAGATTATTTACTTTTCTGTCTAAGCCTGCCTCAGTCATCGCAGTAAAGGTTTTTACATTCATTTATCATTCTCCTAAAATTAATAATTTATTAAGTAATCTGTCCCATTTGTTGAACTAGTCTTTTATAAAATGGCTTTTACATTCCCAATTCCACATCTTTCATCATTCAATTCTGTAGCAATTTGATTAATCGCTATCAGGTCAAATGATTACGCATTGTAATAAATTCCCACATCTATATCAGAATCTTCTGTATGGGTGCCTCTTGCACATGAACCCCTAATATAATACCTCTCACGCAAGGCCAAGAAGATAATTTCTCTGTTACCATTTGAATAGCATTGTCTACCATACTAATACACCCCTTTAATATCAAAAGCTATAGTCCCTTTTATTGGTCCACTTACAATTTATCAGTACTAAAAATAAAATAATTATCGTTCCAGCATACCCTTTCATTAACACTTCCAGTGCCTCCAGGCTAGGTATATCAAGAAAATTACTTGGTTCATCCATTAATAATATATTATAACTACCCATAAGCTTTTTGGCCAGCATTAATTTAATAATTTCGCCCCCACTTAAACAGATGGTTTTTTGTTAATATCCCCATCTTTAATTCCCATGGAAGTGAGTAATGAGCGGTTTTTGGAAATATTGTAATCACAATCCTCCTGTATAAATTCCATAACCTTTCGATTATGGTTATATTTATACCCATTTTAGGAAAATTAGCCTACTTCTGCCTTAGGGGATATTGATATACCATCTTCATGGTTTAATATCATTTCGATTAGAGTTGTTTTCCAGTACCATTTTCTCCAGTTAGTGCCACATTTGCCCCGATAGGAATTTGGAAGGAGGCTTTTTTAAATAGCACATTATCCCCAAAGTTCCTATTCCCTTCTTCTCCAATAATAGGGTAGGGATTATGAAGTTCAAATGCCTTGCTCTGTTTAAAACGAATAGCGCTGACGTTTTCTAGAGCTTTTATTTCCCCCAAACCTTCAATTCTCTGCTCAATGGACTTAGCAGCATTATGCAATGTTTCTTGCTTGTTTCCTATAGTTTTCTGATGGAATATTTATTTTACTGGCTTCTACCATTCCCTTCCCTAAAAGGATGTGCAACATTCATTTCTACATATTTTTCAATAATACTATCAAAATCGGACCCTGGCATCTTTTCAATAACTTCCAGGTTAGATTCTAAAAATCCAACAGGAGCAAAACGAAAATTACCTTTTGATAAATTAACTGTCCTTATTTTTCTTGCACAATCAAATACATCTTGAAATATATAATGATGAATTTGTTGCACTCCCTTAAATGTTCCTACTTCAAAAGTATCTATTATCCCGTCATCAAAAAGTTCATAAGCTCTTTTTTGTTAATTCTGTATTTTCCCACATAAATCATACCTCCTTTTCATATAACATATCTCTTGTTCCATATTCCCCCTGTTATTCTATAAACTCTTTTGGGATTATGCCTTCTGAAAATCTTACTCTTTTATGTAAGAAGTTATCAGCTTTTAACTATTAAAATTATCACTAAACCCAAAAGATTTGTTGCACATTTTTCTATATCCACGACGCAGTTTATAAACTACACGCTTCTTTAATTATAATATATTTTCATCTTTTAGTTCTTTTATTGCCTTTTTCACGGCTGTTTTTATTACAAAATATAGGATTATTGCTGGTATTCCTAGGTATAAAGGTAATGAAATAAAAAGTGAAGGTAAAACATTAATCATATGAGTTCACTCCTTTAATTTCAATTAAGTTCGCTTAATACTACATATACGTAATTATTATTATTATTTTAAATGTAATTATACTAACTAATTGTCAACTATTAAAGAACTAATATTCTTGCCCCCTCTCATACATTGCTTACAGCAATCAACTTTAATTACTCTAAGCAATACACAAAATATATTTATTTAAAGTTCCTGAAACCCTTGGTTTCATAACATTAACTGCACCCATCACTATTATGACACGTTCCCCTGTAGCTAAATCTATATTAGCAAATAGTTTATCCTTAATTTGAAGACTTTTTTTATAATCATCAAGCTTTAAATACTTTTTCATTAATTCTGAATTATTTCTATAATTTTCTTCAACTATATCAGCTAATGAATTATACATACCTGAAGCTAAATAAACTACCGCAGATTTTATTGCCTCTTTTTGGTATACTCTATCTCCACATAAAATGTCCAAAAATCTTTCCCACTTATCTAAGTTAAGACATGATCTGTTATAATTTTCATTTACTTTAAGAATCAAATCCTTTTGATTAAATACAATTTTACTTTCCATTCTATTTCTCCTTAGATAAAGATACAGTAACATCATTACCGTAAACATCCGTAAATATAAATACTGTTTTATCTCCCAATAATTTATTTGGTATATGCCACTCTATACTTTCAATTTTATTATCGTTGTAATTTATTTTTGTATCTCTATCTTCCTTTTTGTTGCTTTCTATCTCATTCCAAAATCTTACATCGTCTAATAAAAATTCTTTTCCATTATAATCATAGTTCACAAATATACTTGATAGTGTTAAAAAATTGTCTGATACTATGCCATTAAGTGGATCGCTAATGAATTTTGCAACTTTTAAAATTGCTTCTTTTTTCGTTACTACTAATTCACACTCAACTTCTGGTGTATATATAAATTGAAATCCCTTCATTTCTTCTATATCATTTACATCATCTTTACTTCTTGGCTGTCTAGACTTTGTGAATGGTGTTTTATGAAGTTCTTCTATCATTTCATACGGAACTTTTAGAAAGTAATATCTTGTATCATCTAGTTCTTCATAGTCTGCAATAAAATCCACTCTTGTTGCAGGAGCAACAATATATACTCTACTATATCTCTTAGATTTTATATTCTTGTGAAGTTCATTTATATAATTATAGTCTACAGCCGACTCTTTATGTTCAATATAATTAAAAACTTTTACTGGAAATCCTCTTTTTTCTCCGTCAAATTTTACTCCTGAAGATTTTATTTCTTTAGTATCATATTCAAAAAGTTGAGATACATAATCTTTATATTTATCCCATTCAAGATTTAATGTAGTTCCTAAATCATACATTCCAAGTTTACAAGTTATGAAAGACTTTGCTGGTTTACTATATATTTTTGATTTATCTTCTAAGCTCTTGCTGTCTTGAATCTGTAGAATTCTCTTTTGCATGGTAAGAAAAGCTAGTTTCCCTAAATCGCATGTTATCCAACGTCTTCCAAGTTTCTCTGCCACAGCCATACTTGTTCCTGATCCTCCGAAAAAATCCATAATAAGATCTCCTTCGTTGGTGGAAGCTTTTATTATTCGTGATAATAATTCTTCTGGCTTTTGAGTTGGATATCCTGTTATCTCTTTTGATGTTGCAGCTTGTTGAAAAGACATTATATCATCCCAAACATCATTTATAGCAATACCTTTCAATTCATCTAAATATTGTCTCTCACCGTTACTTCTATCATCTCTATACTTTCTCCCATTATCATCTATTTTTTTAAATCGTGCCAAATACTCTTTTTTATAATCTAAAATATATTGTTTATTGAATATGGGATTGTCTGATTTTGAATAGTATAAAATTACGTCATGACCTCTAATCCAGTTTTCTGCTTTTGTTTTATATCCTGAAGATGTTTTTGTAAACCATATTATTTGTCTTTTATAATTATTTTTGCCGAAAATTTCATCCATAATAGTTTTTATATAATCAACCATCTTTTCATCCAAATGAACATATATTGAACCATCATCAGATAGTATTTCCTTGGCTAAAATAAGTCTCCTTCTTATAAATTCAAGAAACTCAGACCCTTTTTTCTTATCACTATAAGCTTTTGCTCCTTCTTTATTTTCAAATTCATCTTGTGTAGCAAAAGGTGGATCTATATAAATAAGTTTTACTTTTCCTTTAACTTTGTCTTTTATTAACGGATCTTTATTTTCGTTTATTGTTTTTAAAAACTGAAGATTATCTCCAAATACTATCATATTCCTCCATCCATCTTCAAAAGCTGGATGTTCATCACCATTAAATATGCGATCTATTTGTAGTGGTACAGGGAATGTTCCATCTTCACCAGCAAGGATATCTTCTTTTCTCATTTTCCCTGCATATGTTAATTCATATTCTTCTTGAAGATTTGGAAATAGCATATATTTATAATCTTCTGGTATTTGCTCTCCATTTTCTATAAGGTTTATTATATATTTCTTTTCTATTTCATTTAATCTATTCATTTAATTCACCTATATTATTTTTACACTTTCTCGAATTTAATATATACTTTATTGTATCATGAATTATTGTTCATTTTCAATGCCTCGCTTCATTGTAATAAAAAACCAAAAAAATAAAGGCAGTCCGAAGACTGCCGATATTTATCTTTCTGCACCTTTGCTATGGTCTTTCTTAGTTGACTTAGTTTTGTCATCTATCTTAAAGCTTTTTATTTGCCCTAATATGGACTTTTTATCCTTGTCTTGACTCTTTACTTGTTCTTTTGCTTTTAAGAGCTTAGAAGACAAAATACGAACATTTTTATGTTCCTTTCCGTTGTTATCAATGCTTGTTTTTACTTGTCCGAAGATTTTAACAAAATCGCCTTGTTTAAGGTTCTCTAAATCTTTTGTCTTATCTCCATAGGCTGAACAATTGGTATAAACTTTATTTCCATTGTCATCTTTTGAAACAATTGAAAAATTACTTACTTTGAACTTTTCTCCATTAGCGTTTTCTCTTTCAAGATTTTCTACTTGACCTGATATATTACCCACGAGATTTATAAGATTATCTTTTTCTTCAAGTTCATTGGTATTTTCAACAATCTTACCTTGTTCTTTCATATCATCAATCATATAATCAAAGTCATCGCTTAGTAGACCTGTTGTATCATTGTTCATATATAAAACATAGACTTCTTCAAGTGCCTTTTCATCATTAACACCCTTTTCTATACTCACAAGTGCTTTTATAAAATCTTTGTAATTATCATTCATCATTTCTTCTAAGTTTTCTCTAATATCTTTGTATTCCATATTTTCCTCCTTGTAATGAATAAGGAGAGCCTTTCGCTCTCCTCTATCGTTCTTGTCCTTTTTCACTTTTTTCTTGGTTTTTATCTTTTTCTTCTTCTGATTTGAATTTTGATATTTGTCCTAATATTGATGGCTTCTCTTCCCTTGCGTTAAGATTATCTTCTACATCATAAGTTGATTCAAAGTAATCACTATCTTTAAAATCATTGTCATACCTATCTGGTATCCCGTCATTATCAAGATCTTTTGCAAGTGGATCATAGAAGTTTCCATCATCATCTATTTCTAAGCCTAAAGCTTGTTTCAAATCTTCTTCATCTACTGATACCAGATCATCAAAACTTGACATCTTTATGGCTTCAGTCATATCTTTAAGAGCTTGTGAATTAGATATATCTTCATCTACAAAAGATTCTGTTCTAATAGCTACATCATCTACATACTGAGTCCATGTTTTTTCTTCCAAATTTACCTCATATTGAATAGAGTGCTTACCATCTGGTGTCTCTGTATAGGCAAGTCCTATATGGCTTAAATCGGGATATAGTTTGTCAAAGTCTTCATAGCTATTAGATTCTGAAAACTCATAGTTAGAATAATCAACTATCGCCCTCTTTAAATCTTCTAATAGTGGTGATTGGTTTTCTAACTCTTCTACTTCTCCCATATCTAAAAGTTTATTAATCTCAGCTAATCTTAGCGTCTTATCCCTTAACTCATCTGCTTTTTCAAATGGTTTTGTCAATTCTACTTTGGCATTTTCTAAAGATTCTTTATAGTTTTCAAGGTTTTGATTTAATCTTTCAAGTTTTGAAGGCATTTTTTCAATGGCATTATCAAGCCTTGTTATATTACCATCAGTAGAGTTTGAAAACTCTCCAAAGTATTCTGCTTTTCCTAGAAGTTTAAAAGTGTGAGTGTTAGTCATAAAGTTATATGAAACTTGTAAGTCTAAATTTCTATATTTACCAATAACCTTGCTATCATTTATCTTTACCTTTTTTATTTCTTCTAATAGCTTCTCTCCAGCTTCTTTCTTATCTAAAATTTTATTTGTCCCAAGACTGATTGAAGTGAATTTGCTATCTCCTTCTCCTAATTTCTCAACATTTGCAATATCTTCTTTAACTGCTTGTATTTCCATTTCAGTTTTTAAAATACTTTGAGGATAAATTTTATTTACCTTATCTTCGAGCTTATATTTATTAGACTTGTAGTTTGCTTCAAGCATTTTTATTTTTGTAACTTCGTTATCTAAATCCATTTTTTCTTTAATTAGAGGATTGCCAGTAGCTAAAGCCTTAATTTCTGAATAAGATAGACTTGCTTCATCAACATCTTCTGCAACTCTTACTGGAGTTTTTGAAGTCATAATTTGAGAAATGAATTTCTGCTTATTT
>NZ_JBBKBD010000032.1:0-9911 GCF_037890055.1 Lagierella sp. ICN-221743
ATATTCTGTTCCTGTTCGTCAAGCCACGATTTCGCTATTGTTTCTTCTCTCCTAGATGTCGCCACCTAAAACTTGCAAGTTGCTATTAGATTCGTCGGCAACTACGCTCTGTAGGGAATTTCACCCCAGCATTAGAACATGCCCGTCATACCAAGAAAACCGACAATTGAATTTCAATCGTCGGTGTCTTTTAATGTTATTTAAATTTTCCAAACTTATAACCTAAGTCTTTATAGTAGGCTATAATTTGTGGTAGTGCTTGTATGGTTAGTTCCTTTGAAACATTGTCATGCATAAGTATTACTTGCATATTTGTTGTTGAACCTTCAGTAAGTTGTTTAACCATGTTGAACATTCCCTCTGCTGTGGTAGGTCTTCTGGACTTAGGCTCTGCATCACCTGTCATGTTGTTCCAGTCAATCCATTCAACGCCCTTTTCTTTTAAGGCAGCGTCTGCTCCTTCTAAGTTTTGCCATGACATATGGCCACCTGGGTATCTCCAAGTATAAAATTTAAAATCATTTCCCAAATATTTTTTTGCAACTTGGTCTATTTGATTAAATTCAGAAATTATATTTTCTGTATTAGCAACCCTACCTGGATATAGATGACTATAATCATGGCTATAGCTATGGGCTGCAATGGTATGACCATCATCATGTATTTGTTTTAAAATATCTTTTGTATTGTCGTTTATATACTTACCTTGAACAAAAAATGTTCCTGGAACCTTATTGTCGTTCAATATTTTTAAAATTCTTGGAGAAGACGATGTGTCTGGTCCGTCATCAAATGTTAAGAAAACAACTTTTTCACCAGTATATTCCTTATGTTTTCTTATAATGTCACTAACTTCTCCCGCGTCGTATACTGCATCCGCATATGGATCTTTTACTTTTGGTTCTGTAGGTTTAGTTTCAGAAGGCTTTTCAGTTTCTTTTTCTTTTTTTGCTTCCTTCTCTTTAATAGCAATCTTTTTTATTTCAGCATCCTTTTCTGAAAAAGACTTTTGCTCCTTCATAAAAATTCCTACGATTAGGGCTAAGAGCACTATAGATAGTGCAATTATACCTCCCTTTACCTTATTCAACTAATCATCTCCTAGTTACTTTAATATTTCTATAGCTTTTTGTAATTGAGTATCTGTGTCTATGAAATCTGGGCCGAAGTTTATTACATCATCAGGAAGCTTTACTTCAATGTCTGGCTTAACACCAATTCCATGAATTTTTTTGTCCTTCGGTGTAAAGTACTCTTGCACTGTAAGTTTTATTGCACCATTGTCATTGATTCCAAAGCTCTTTGCTGGAGCAATTGTTTGAACAATTCCCTTGCCATAACTGTTTACTCCAACTATAGTAGCCTTTTTATAATCCTTTATGGCCCCTGACAATATTTCCGATGCTGAAGCTGATCCTCCGTTTATAAGAACTACCATTGGAATGTTTTCTTCTTTAGCGTCGGACATATCAACTTCTTCTTTTTTATTCTTGTCAACAGTCTTTACAATTGGTCCCTCAGGAAGTAAATAGTCTGCAATCTTAACACAACTATCCTTTAATCCTCCAGGATTATTTCTAAGATCTAAAATAATTCCCTTAACATTTTGTGACTTAAGCTTTTCATAATTTTCTGTAAACTCTTTAAAAGTGTGCTCGCCGAACTGTGATATGTGTAGGTACCCCAAACCATCCACAACCTTTGACTCAACTGTCAATAGTTTAATCTTTTCTACTTTTAAATCCATATCAATATTGTCGTAGGCACCAGTAGAGTTCTTTCTCTTAATAACTAGCTTAACTTCATCTCCGTCTTTTCCCTTCATAACGGCAGTTGCTTCATTTAATTTATCTCCTGGATACACCTTTCCATTTACAGAATAGATTATATCATCTGGTTTTATTCCTGCTTTAAAAGCTGGAGAATCTTTTATTGGTGACACAACTTGTATTAAATTATCTTCTGTTACCGTTATAAAAATTCCTATTCCCTTATACTCTCCAGAGGTTGACTGTTTAAAAGAATCAAACTCCTCTTTTGTTAAGTACTCGGAATATGGATCGTTAAGCCCTTTGAAAAGCCCCTTGTAAACTCCATCTTCAAGTTTTCTCTCGTCTATGTCAAAGAGAAAGTACTTGTCTATTACTGCCTTCATTTGATTGGTCTTAGAGTATATTTTAAAATCACCTTTATTTAAAATAACTTTGTCTCCTGTTGTTATTGCCATTTTATTCCCTAATAAAAATGAACCTAACATCAGTACAACAACCAATAGTGTCATAAAGACATATTTAAAACCCTTTTTCATATTTCACCTCTATTTATAGTAACACAGATTTACACTTGAGAATATTACAAATTTCTTACAAATTTAATTTGTATTTACATCCTTCTATATTATTATACAAAAAAGTGTGACTTAATCACACTTATCTTTTTTTATTTGAATCTTCAAAGCTTCTATGCCCGCTTTTATAACTAGGTTCACATCTTCAAAAAGTTCATTTGATAAACCTTGCTTTTGTCTTTCTTGATTATTTATACATAGAAATAGCGCGCCAGCCTTAACTTTTCTGTATGAAGCCACTGTGAATAGTGTTGATGACTCCATTTCAGATGCTAAGCATCCCAGTCTTAGCCAAGCATTCCATTTATTTTCTAGCTCATAGTAAACTGGTTTTGTTTCAGGACTATGTTGTCCATAAAAAGAATCTTTACTTTGAACAACTCCAACATGATGTTTCAATTTTAAATTTTTTGCTCCTTCAATTATTGAGCTACATACTTCAAAGTTTGAAACTGCAGGAAATTCCATCGGTGCGTACTCCCTTGAAGTACCGTCCATCCTAATTGCTCCCGTAGCAATAACCAAGTCTCCCGCTTCTACGTCCAAATCCATTCCTCCACAGGTTCCAACTCTTATAAAGGTATGAGCTCCAATGTTTGCAAGTTCTTCAACTGCAATTGCTGTAGAAGGTCCACCTATTCCAGTAGAGCAAACGGTAACTAGTTCCCCATCTAAATATCCATTGTAGATTGCATATTCTCTGTTGTTTGAGACTTCTACAGGATTATCGAAGTACTCTGATATTAACTTTGCTCTCTTAGGGTCTCCGGGAAGAAGTACATATCTTCCCACGTCCCCTTTTTTTAATTTTATGTGAAATTGTTCATTTCCTAAAATCTCTTTTGCCATTTTTTACTCCTATTTTGTTATCATATCAAAAATATTATATGAGTTTTGTACTGTAATGGAATTTGAACCACCTAGTATATAGAAATCTGAAATAGTCTTTCCGCTGTAATAAGACTTTATTCCCTGTGGTAAATAGTCTTGAGGAATAATTTGTAGTGGTGCATTAAGCATTCCAAGAACCGGCCCTATGGAAAGTGCATCGGCAACGTTGTAGCCATTTGCAAAGAATACTGGATTATACTCTTCAAAGTAATTTTCATTTACCTTTGTTCCAGTCATAAATCTGTCCTTGCCACTAAGTCTATTTACTTCTTTTATTCCAATTGCCTTTAATTCATTTTCAACTGAGGTAGATACTGCGGAGTTTCCTCCAACAATAGTAACTTTGTTAACGCCATATGACTTTAACATGTTCTTTGCCGAAGGGCTCATTTTGTTTTTCGCTGTAAAGATTACAGGTATTCCATCTCTAGATGATACTGAAACTATATTTATGGAGTCCGCTTCAATAAATCCATTTACTAAAAATACTTCCTTTTTATTTGCAATATCTGTTTTTCTTGCAATTTCCAAAGATGTCTCAATTCTATTTTTGCCTGAAACTCTCTCCACTTCAGCGTATGACTTCAACTCATTTTCAAGAGATTTTCCTATTGTGGACTCTCCACCTATTATAATTATCTTCTTTGGTTGAAGTTTATTTAAAGTAACTTTTGTGTCCACAGTTAAGTTGTGGTTTTGAATTAACAACAATGGTCCATTTTGAATTTTTGTAAGTGAACCCATGCTAAGTCCATCTGCAAATGAATTTTGATTTGTTACATATACATAGTCTGCATTGTCATAGAATTTATTTGCAATTTTTAATGAAGTTTCAGATCTATTCTTGCCACTTATTCTCTGTTCACCAGAAAAATCATTGTATTTTAATGATAACTCTACAGCCTTTACTGCATCTACAAGGCCATATCCATATCCCATGTTAGGGCTTGTTGGAAACTGACTATCAGTTAGTCTCTTTGCAGTTAAAGTTAAGATGCTCTTCATTTGATCATTGTCTAAATTTTTGTTGGCTTCTAACATAAGTGCCATTACACCTGTTACTGTAGGTGTTGCAAGGGATGTACCCTTCCATAGTGAGTAGGTGTTCTCTGAGTCAGCTGCATATACATCAACTCCTGGAGCAACTACTTCTGGCTTTATAACTGACTTTGAATTATCCAGTGGTGATGGTCCAAGTTTTGAGAAATATGCTAAATTATTATTTTTATCCACTGCACCTACTGCAATTGTCTTTAGATTTGATGCTGGATAGTCTATTGTACCAAGCTTATTGTTTTGTTCCTTGTTTCCTGATGCAAAAACAGGAATAATACCTGCGTTTATCCAAGCGTCAATCATAGGGTCAAACCATTTTTCCAATGTGTTTTTACCCCATGAATTGTTTATTATATTTGGTGCAAGTTCTGCTCTTCCCCCAGGTGCTAAGAACCATTGTGCAGCTCTTAAAATATTGCTATTATTTGTTGTCTTTCCCTTAAATGCCCTTGCTGCAATCCACTTTGCCTTAGGTGCAACTCCAATGTTTTTACCAACAGCCAGTGACACCACTGCAGTACCATGGCCTGAGCTTGAAGAAATCGGCTCTTCAGACTCACCAAAAACGTCATACCAAGATGTGGATGCGCCTTCTGTGTGGCCTCTCCAATTTTCATAAATTTCGTTATTTTTATAAGTAGAACCTTGTAAATCCACGCCGCTGTCTAAAAAACCTATTACAATATCTGTTCCAAAAAGTTTGTATTTGTCTCTAACTTCTAACACCCTAGTATCTTTAAGGCTACGAGTTTTATCTACTGAACCAAAGTTAGTACTTCCTCTTTCAAGGTCTTTAAGTTCAACTTCTCCATTTTCAACAACTTCAATAATATTATCAAGTTTTATAACTTCCTTTATTAAAGATGTGTCCGCTTTAAGTCTAATGGAGTTTGTTATATAAAATGATTCAACCTCTTGAACCTTATCACTATTTTTTTCGATTATTTCAAGTGCTTTTTCCTGTGAAATATCCGCATTTTCTTTAAGTTCTTTGATAAATTCTTTTCTTTGATTTACCTGAGTTGCCTTTGAACCTGAGAGGTCAACTTTATTTTCATTGTCCTTTTCATTTTCAAAAGTAATCAGTACGTCAAGTACCTTTTCACTTTCAATTTTGTTTAAAAGTTCATCTGAAATTTTAGATTCATTTCCCTTACTCACCGTTACTGTTATGGTTGTTAAAAAAATTGTTAACGCCATTATAAACGAAATTATTCTCTTCATGTAATTCTCCTAATAACTTTATTTTTTAATTAGAATAAAAACTTTTATTCATTTAACATGTATTTTACCAAAAGTCCTTTTTCTTTAATTAAATATCCTTTTTCAGTTAAGTCTTCTAAAATATTTTTTAACTGTTCTACAGAATATACCTGGCCCTTATTATCTTGAATGTCTTTACATACGGACATCAAGTTAAATTCATTTACAGGTAAAAAGTCCTTAATTAGTTCTATCATATCAGAAACCGCTTGCTCTTGTCTATCATATAGTTCATCAAACGGGTTTTCTCCATGTGGTGTTAAGGTATGGGAAGCCCTTACTCTTACATACATGGTCCTTCCTACGGCAGACTCTGACAAAAATACATCTCCAGTCTTTAAGTATGGAAGTCTTGCAGTCTGCTCCACTGATAGGTCCGTCTCCTCTTTTATGGTTTGAATATCCGTAGACCTTGTAGTTCGATAAATAAATTTAGTGTTTAGCTGTGCAGTTATGGTGCTATCAAGTAGCGATGGTCTTTGGGTAGCTAGGACCAAAAACACTCCATACTTTCTACCCTCTTGAGCAATTTCTCTTAAAATATATTTCGAACTCAAATCTCCATTTCCATCAAAGCTTTGAGGTGCAAAGTTATGTGCCTCGTCGGTGATTATGAAAAATGGTGGGAAGTAATCCATGCTTTTGTCGTTAATAATGCTGTCCTTATAGTCCCTTCTAAGGTCGTAGAGACTGCTTATTATATATGTGGAGTACACTTGAATTATCTTTACAGAACCTTGGATAACGGCAATCTTCCCCATTTTAATGCAGTCGTATACAAGGTTTGAGTCGTGTTCAAAAATCTTTAGCTTTAGTAGTCTATTAAATCTCCAGCTTACACCAAAGACTGAACTTGGTGGACATTTGTCATTATAGATGTTGTATACTTTTAAAATCTCTTCTAAATTTCTTCTTTCTTCACCTTCTGTAGACATTATCATGTCTTGAATCTTTTGGGAGTTTCCAATTTTTTGTCCATCAATTAAACGCTGTAGCCTATTTGAAAAGCTTTCAAGTGAATCATTTGGCTTGTGAAGGCTTTCTATAACAGACTCCATGCCTTCCGTAAGCTTCGATGATGTACCTATAAGGGCCTTTAGCTCCCTAGTATTTATATCCGTAAATCTTATACCAGTATTTTCTCCAATGACAAACTTCGAAAAATTTGCACTATAATCAGGTCCATATCCATCTTTAGACCTTAATGTAAAATCCATTTCATAATGGGGATCCAAAATAATTCCTGGAACATTTTTTTGCATTAGCTCTTCTATTAAAACCCTCAGTCCATATGACTTACCTGAACCAGACCCGCCAAATATACCTATATGTGGGTATTGATGCATGCCATATAAATTTAATAGATACGGCAGTTCTCCTTGCTCTTTAAACTCTCCATCTTCTAAAGTTTCACATAGATTTTTATATTCATCAGGACAAGTCTTAAAAATATCGTAGGTGTTTCTAATTAAACCAATGTTCAAGGATTTATTTAGTGACTCTGTCATAAAATATTTTTTTACTTCGTCAAAAAGTGGTACTCTACATGATGACCCTGTTTCGATTGGATAATTACTCTCTTCCAAAAGTCTTATCTTTCCAAGGTAAACCGTATCTTCTTCCAAGTTAAAGCCAAGGGCAACAAGGTTTTCAATAAGTTCTTGATTTAACATTTCCCCTTCTTTGGGCATGGTGATATAACGGTTATATGTGTGAACCTCTACAACCTCTCCCAATATATCTCCCATTGGATCTTCTATTATTAAAAACTCATTTATCCTAAACTTTCTATCATTGGACCCAACATAGGCTTCCTGTTGGTCCGTCATTCCAATTATCTTTATATCCATTACATGCTCCTCTTATCTCTTTGGCTATGAAATAGCAGTTCAAATCTGCCTTTTGTAATATAGCTTTCCGATAGATACTTCATCTTCTTATTTGTAAGTCTCGCCTTCATATCAACTAGATCTAATATATATGGAATTCCTCTGCTATTCTTATTTGTTAGCGAAAGAACCAAACTTAATATGTCTCTTATATTTGAAAACTGTTCCTCCATCATATCAACGGCAATTACAGCCGGTTCAAAGGATGACCTTATAAATGAGGACCTTATTTTATAGCTGTCCTTCCCAGACTCTTTTTCATTTGGAATATAGGCTTCCTTATATTCAAGGCAGTTAAATAAAAATTCTCTATCATAGAAGAACTCAGAACTATAGTCCTCTTTTATATTTTCATAAACCAAATTAGTCTTTATATCTTCAATTACACCAACTATGTAGATGTTTTTTTCTATTGCAATATTCTTTAGTTTTTCCCATTTATTTTCATTTAGTATCCTATATCTAATTAATGAACCGTCCATCATTATTACAGTTGGATTATCACAGGTCGCTTCTATGGCAGCTTCAAGCTCTACCGCTGCAAGTAGCTTGTCCAAGGTCTTGTTTTCTTCGTAAATGTCTATGTCTTCAAGCAGTGGACAGTAAACCTCCACCGACTCCTTGCTCTCTTTAATATCCTTCATAGCAAGGCCACGAAAGATTTGGATATAATGTGGGAAGGCTCCACCATATCTATTGGTTGAACCATCAACTGCAAAAACTCCTCCACGGTCTTTAAGCTTTTCAAGGCTTTCCTTATCCATTGGTTCTATATTTTCAAATAATCCAAAACCATTTAATATTTTCTTTTTTTCAGAAATACTAAAAGAGTCCAATAGAAAATACTTCCTATTTAACTCTTCATTTAATGTTTTTAGTTTGGATATGATTTTATCTTCCATGTTAATCCTCTAATTCTAGACTGGCTTGGTATACTTCATTTTTTCTAAGATTATATTTTTTCGATACCTCTTTTACAGCCATCTTTTTACTAAGTCCCTTTTCTATTTCCTCTTTTAAAAGCTCTGTAATATCATAGGAGACTTCTTCCGAAGAAGCTTCTAAAACTATTACAAACTCTCCTTTAATATTGTCCTTATGACTATACTCTTCACAAACTTCTTTCAAAGTTCCCCTTGTAACTTCTTCATAAACCTTTGTCATTTCACGAATAACTGCAACTCTTCTTTCAGGAAATTTATTCGCTAACACTTCTAGACATTCTAAAACTCTATGCACAGATTCATATATTATTGAGGTCTCTTTTCTTTCTTCAAGATTTTCTAAAAACATATCCCTCTCGCCTTTTTTTCTAGGGAAAAATCCTAGAAAGCTAAAGCTGTCATTTGGAAGTCCAGACAAAACCAAGGCAGTTACTGTTGCGCTTGCTCCTGGAAGAACTTCAAAAGGAAGACCCTCTTCAATAAGCTCCTTTATAATTACATGACCAGGGTCTGATATACCAGGCATCCCCGCATCAGAAACCAGGGATAGAACTTTACCACTTCGTAAATTTTCTATAATTTCTTCAACTCTACTCTTCTCGTTATGTTCATGATATGAAATGAGATTTGCCTCTATGTCAAAATGATTTAATAGTTTTATGGTGTTTCTACTGTCTTCGCAATAGACTATATCTGAAGCTTTTAACACCTCCAAGGCCCTTAGTGTAATATCTTTTAAATTACCTATTGGTGTTGGTACTACATATAACTTGCTTTCCATCATAAAGTTCAACTATTTCCTTTCTATACTCTTCCCCGTCATATACTACAAGAGGTTTTTCATAAGTAAAAAATTCTCCGCCCCTTTTTACAAACTCCATTAATATAAACCTAGGCTTTTCATTTTCCCTGGACATAACTGGAATCATTCGCTTTGGTTCTATTTTATACTTTCTTGCCAAATGCATCATGTCCACTAGCCTTTCAGGTTTATTTATCATATAAAGTTTGCCCTTTTCCTTTAGTTTCGCACTTGAAAATCTAAAAATATCTTCAATCTTTAAACACTTTTCATACCGTGATATTAAATGATTTTCACTTTTATTGTCTATACCACATCCATATTTAAAATAGGGTGGGTTTGTTACAATGCCGTCCAGACTATTGTCTTTAATTATTTCATAGCAATTATTTAAATCTCTATGTATTGGATGAATAGTATCTAAAAGTTTATTCTCTTCTATATTCTTTTTAAGAATTTCAAAATTGTCATCTTGTATTTCAACTGCATAAATTTTTTTAGGATTATAAAGGGACTTAACCCTTAAAGCTATGACTCCCGTTCCTGAACCAATTTCCAAAACAGTGTCATTCTTTTTAAATTTACAAAATGAAGAAATAAGTATGGCGTCAATGCCAAATGAAAATTTTGATTTGTCAGAATAAATATCTAAATCCGTTCCAGGAATATAATTTTTTGTAAGCATATAATCACCTATTATAATTATAGTATGAAAAAAG
>NZ_JBBKBD010000033.1:0-8950 GCF_037890055.1 Lagierella sp. ICN-221743
CAAATAAGCATCAAAAGTATTTTCTGTTACATATCTAAAAATATTTACCTTATCATTTTCATTACCTTGACGAACAATTCTACCACTTCTTTGCTCTAGGTCAGATGGTCTCCAAGGGACGTCTAAATCATGTAAGGCTATTAATTTGTTCTGTACATTTGTACCTGCTCCCATTTTTTGAGTAGAGCCTAATAATACTCTTACTTCTCCTCTTCTTACCTTGGAGAATAGTTCATCTTTTTGTTTGTCTGTATCTGCTTCGTGGATAAAGGCTATTTCTTCTTTTGGTATTCCCATATCTACTAGCTTATTTCTAATATCATCATAAATATTAAATTCTCCATCTCCTTTTGGTGTGGACATATCCGAAAATACTAATTGAGTCGATGAATCTTCTTTTGTCTTATCCCAGATTGAAAAGATATTTTTAACACATACATTTACCTTTGAATTAGGATCATCTGGAAGTAATGGATTTATTAATCTTTGGTCAAGGGCAAGTTTTTTACCATCATTTGTAATCTTTAGCATGTTATCTTCTGTTGGTTCGACTTGGTTGTTTCTAACTGCGTCTGCTCTTTCTGAAATAGCTTCTAATATTTCTTTTTGTTCCTCAGTAGGTTTTGTTTTAATAACTTCAAAATTTGCTTCTGGCACTGGCAAATTTAACATATCTGAAGTCTTTATATCTGCTACTTCTTTAAACATGCTCATCAGTTCTGGCAAGTTATAAAACTTTGAAAATCTTGTCTTTTGCCTATATCCAGTGCCTTCTGGAGATAATTCAAATGTGTTTTCTGTTTCTCCAAAAGTAGAAGCCCAGGCATCAAAATGTTCTAATCCTCTTGTTTTTAAATCGTCATATTGAAGGTATCTTTGCATTGTATAAAGCTCTGTCATTGAATTTGATATTGGTGTACCAGTAGCAAATACAACTCCCTTACCATCTGTCATTTCATCCATATACCTACATTTCATATACATATCCGAAGACTTAAAGGCTTCACTCTGACCGATACCCGCAACATTTCTCATCTTTGTATGCAAAAATAGGTTTTTGTAATTATGAGCTTCGTCTATAAATAACTTATCTACTCCTAGCTCTTCAAAGGTTATTACATCATCTTTTTTAAAATCATCATTTAGTTTTTCCAGTCTTACCAAAAGCTTCTTCTTTGTCTTTTCCAGTTGTTTTACTGTGAAATTTTCCCCTCTATTTCTTTTATTCTCATCAATAAAGGAAACTATATCGTCTATTTGGTCTTGTATATGTCTAACTTGGTATTCCTTAGACATTGGTATTTTTTCAAATTGAGAGTGTCCTATGATGACTGCGTCATATTCTCCTGTTGCAATCCTTCCAATAAATCTTTTTCTATTTTTCGGTTGAAAGTCTTTTTTATCGGCCACCATAATGTTTGCTGACGGATATAATTGCATAAACTCCCTACCAATTTGAGTAGTTAGATGGTTAGGAACTACAAATAATGATTTACTTGCAAGTCCTAACTTTTTAGATTCCATAGCAGAAGCTACCATTTCAAAAGTTTTTCCTGCTCCTACTACATGGGCAAGTAGTGTATTTCCACCATAAAGAGTTCTTGCTATGGCGTTTTTTTGATGCTCTCGAAGTCTGATTTCTGTATTCATTCCATCAAAAGTTAAGTTAGAACCATCAAATTCTCTATTTCTAATTGAGTTAAATTTTTCATTATAAATTTTTTCTAACCTATATCTTCTATCAGGATCTTCAAATATCCAATTCTTAAATTCTTCTTTAATCAGTTCTTGCTTCTGACTTGCAAGCATAGTTTCTTTTTTGTTTAATACAGAAGTCTTAGACCCATCATCATTTATTACTTGATCAAATACCTTTGTATCTTTTAGATTAAGAGCATTTTCAATTAGCTTATAGGCATTCACTCTACTTGTACCATAAGTCATGTTAGCAAGGTCATTAGTCGAGTCAACACTTTTACCTTCAATATTCCATTCACTTGTATGTGGCGAAAACCTAACATTTATATTCCACCTATCATAACCTGGCGTTTTTAAAAGATTAAAAGTAAAGTCTTCTATATCTTTTTGAGGTATCCAAGTTGCTCCTAACCTTACATTTATATCAGAAGCAGTGAGTTCTTCAGGCATAACTTCTTGTAATTTTTCTCTTTGATATTTGAGCTTGCCTAACTCGTTTAATAATGTATCTTTCTTTTCAGAAGGTGCTAAATCTATTACATTTTCAATTTCTCCTATATATGAATTGAGATAACCAATCTTTTCTCTAATATTGCCACTTAGATACTCATCAGCCGATACATATGAAAAGTGAAAGGGATCGTCATTATTAAAGTTTTCAAAGGGCATTCTGTTATTTATTAGGTCTGTATCCTTAATATCTAAAAATATCTCGCCCTCAAGCTCACCAATTAAGGTGTCCCTATCTTTACTTGTGATAGATTCCATATATTCAAAATCTACATATCCCTTTTGTGAAACAGATAAGACTAAGGCTTCAAGGGAAGTATCTACATGGTCTACTACTTTTGCCTTTGTTATTGTTCTTTTTGAGAATATATCACTCTTAGCTTTGAAATTATCCTCATCATCAAGTATTTCTATTGATGATACTAAAGGAAAATTTGAGTCTTCCTTTAAGGCTCTAGTGTTTGATAAGGAGTTAATAAAGCCATGTTTCTTTGAAAAGTTATCATAGACTTCATTTAACTTTGCTTGTGATTCTTTTATTTCCTCGTCAGAAAAATCGTCCTTTTGTTTTTCTATTACATCTTTTAAGGCATTCATAACATCAAGATAATCTTTTATTTTTTCTTTATTTTTATCTGATATATTCTGCTTAATTAAGACTGAATTTTCTCTTAGGTAAACATCTTCATCAATAATGGTATAAGAAAAATTCTTAACATCATCTGTTGCTGGAAGACTTAATTCTTCATCTTCCAATAGCTCGACTTCTTCATATTTAGAATTTGAAGATATTTCCTTACTTGCAAGATCCATTAAATCTTTTAAATTTTCGTCTTCTTTTTCATCACAAGTAATAGTATTTCCAAATCTTCCAGATACTTCTTTCATATCCCCTAATACCATTTGAGGATTATCTACAAAGTATTTATTATAAGTCAAACCCTTTTTATCAGTTGCTAGATGAATCCAATCGTCATCTCTTTCTATAACTGAATCTCTCTTCTTTAGAAAAATAATATCCGAAGTAACTTCTGTACCAGCAAGTCCTTTAAATGTTGTATTAGGTAGCCTCATAGCTCCTAAAAACTCACATCTTGCATTAATATATTTTCTAACAGATTCATCTTTTTTATCCATAGTTCCAGATGATGTTATGAAGGCAATAATTCCTCCATTTCTAACCTTATCTATTGACTTTGCGAAAAAATAATCGTGAATCAGAAAGTTATTTCTGTTATATTCACGATCGTTAACTTTAAAATCTCCAAAGGGAACATTTCCTATAACTAAATCGAAAAAGTTATTTGAGAAATTTGTTTCTTCAAAGCCTTTAATTTGAATGTTAGCTTCAGGATAAAGTTCTCTTGCTATTCTTCCGCTTAGACTATCTTTTTCTACTCCATAGACTTTAGAGCTTTGTATTTCACTTGGCATATTACCAATAAAATTACCGACTCCTGCAGATGGTTCAAGGATATTCCCAGTCTTAAAACCCATATCTGTTATGGTCTTATATATTCCATCCATTACCACTCTAGGTGTATAAAAGGATGTTAGAGTAGACTCTTTAGCATTCAAATACTCTTCATTTGTTAAATTTTCCTTTAAAATATTTCTTGCTTCAAGCCATTGTCCTCCCTTTTCTTCATCAAAGACATCGGCAAGACCACCCCAACCTAGATAATCAGCAAGATAGGCTTGCTCATACTCCCTTGGACTCCTATTTTCATTTTCAAGTCTTTTTAGCATTTTAATAGCTTTTATATTTTTATCTAGCCTTTCTGATGGTGTTAGGTATTCTGAGTAGATATGATTTTTTAAGTCATAATTTCTAGCAAAACTTAGTCTTTCCTTATTAGGTTCATAGCCTAGATTTTTTAACTCTTCTTTACCCCTCAATAAGTTTTCGGCTGCTTCTCTTGGAACATTGTATCTATCCATCATTTGGTCAATTTCAAGATTGTGGTTATCTATAAAGCTTTCTTGTTCTACTTGTCTTTCAATTTGTTTTTCATGCTCAGATAATTTGTATATCTCATAATTTCCACTATCTAAAAGGTCATCAATCTTTCTACTTTCTTCAAATGTTTCGCCCTTATATAAAGGAAATTCTTCCCCATTAACTTCTGCTTTTGTTCCAGTTTCAATCAAGTTAATTCCATCAAAGGTATTCTCATCTTCTAAAATAAATTCTTTACCAACTTTTACTGCTAGTTTTTCTGATGTTTGACTTAGATTTTCAAAGATTTCTTCAAGGTACGAATCGTTTCTATATGGAATTACTTCCGAACCCCTAATCATACCTCCCATATACTCCATATTGTCTCTGATAGTGACAGTTTTAAGTCCTCCACTTAGTTCATCAAAATCTGTAATAGTAAAGTCCTTATCTTTATATCTAACCTGATCGCCTATCTTAAATTTAGGCTCTATATTTTCTTTAGCTTCTTCTTGTAAAGATTTCTCCTCACTTAGTGCAACTTGTTCTTCTAAATATGAAAATTCACGCTCATTTACTTCTTCACCATCACCAAGGTCAATCCTATAATGCTCGACAACTTCTCCGTCTACATAGTGGTCAAAATAGAATTTGAAATATCCGATATAATCATCAGTCATTTCTCCAAACTCATTTTCTCCAAGAGTTTGATTATGGTCTTTAACATCTATATCTTTTTGTCTTAGGACATTAATTAAGTCTTTAGTTACTATCTGCCCACTATAATCTGGAATTAATTCGTGGTTTTCATTAAATTCTACAATCCAATAATCTTTTCTATTTTCATTTTTGTCATCAAAAAAAGAAGCTTCATCAGCTTCCTTTTCTTGACTTATTTCATTTTCTAAGCTTCTACGTATTCCTTGATTGCCATTTTCTTCACTGTTGCCATCAAGTTGTTCATCTGTCCTTGGTATTCTTCTGGATTCTCTCTCATCATCTTCTCTGTCAATCCTTGTGCTTTCATCATCTTGACTTTCTCTCTCTTGATAAAGTCCACTGCCTGATTCTGAATTTCCTTCAGATGATTCAAAAGTGTTTTCTCCTCGTACATTTCCTGAAGTTTCTTCCAGTTCTCCATGTCCTCGCTCCCTACTAGGTAAGACAGTCTTTGAACTGCGTAAGTCGGATTCGGAAATCTCTCCATAAATTCCAGATCCCTCTCCATCATGTCCAAGGTTTTCTCTTCGATCTTCATTGCTATTTCCTCTGTCGCTTCCATCTGTGAAAACTCGTCCATCTCTAATTCTTGACCTATCATCTCGTCTATATAAATCATCTTGACCTCCTTTATCTTCATTTATATTTTCTATATCTCTATTATAGTCGGCAGCGACCCTTTCTGTCAGCAGCCTAGCACGATCCATTCCCTTAGATTTTTCTATTGTGCTATCTATAATATCTTCGCTAACCCTTGATATTACAAGACCTATCTGTTCTAAAGAAATAGTATTAATCCTAGAAAAATTATTTTTTAAATTTTCCGTATCCATAGGATAGACTGTATTAAACCTATTAGCTACTGCATAAGATATTGAGTCTCTCATAAACTTTTCAAAACTCAGTCTATCCTCTATATCTATTCTCAAATCAGCAAGAGCCAAGTTAATATATTCATCTCCATAAATTCGACTCAAAGAAAATATATTTTCATTGAGTGAATCACTATCTTCAAATGAATAATCTCTTATTATTTCTTTTAAAGCCTCGTTATGATTTTCATGATCAAACTGCCATAAGCTAACCTCATTAATATTCCTATCCATTGATGTGGTCTGACTAATATCAAAAATATATGAAACTTTTTTGTTTACATCACTTCCAACTAAAATTGGAATACCCTTTTGACCTCTCATAACAACTCTGCCCAAATATTTTTTCCACATATCAAAAGTCGCACAAGCTCTAGCTTCAGGTTCTTTGTTATATATACTTAATTGGCTAGAAAAATCATATTTCTGATTATTGCCTATAACTTTTAAGAGTTTTAAATATTCTTTTTCATCTTGCAAAACTTCATACTTTATTGCTTCTTGTATATTCTTAAAATCATTTACTTGCATTTCCTACCTCCATTCTATGAATTTCTTTTATAATAGCCATTAAAACATCAACCACAATAGAATTGCCGGCCTGCTTATATAGCTTGCTTGAAGTACAATTTTTTCTTCTTGGATGTACTTCTTCTAGTTTATCTATATCACTGTCATCAAAACCCATGAGTCTTAAACATTCTCTTTCTGTTAAATACCTATATTTACCATTTCCAATATCTATTATTCCAGAATTAGGTACTCTCATCTGTTTTGTAGAAATAGTATAAGAAAAATCTTTAATCACTTTGAGTCGCCCTCTAAAACTGTTATCTATGCCTTTATTTAAAAATTTCAGCATATAAGGTTGGGTCATTGTATAAAGTTCACTTACATTCTTTTCTAAAAATTCACTTAGTGATCTTGTTTCTTTCCTCTCCAATTTATTAAAAGAAAAGTTATTTGCTCCAAGACATGAAACAACAAAAATCCTCTCCCTTTTTTGAGGTATCCCAAAGTCCATTGCATTTAAGATTTCATATTTGCTTTCATATCCAAGGTTTTCTAGCTCTTTTAGATAAATAAAAAAGGAGTCCCTCATATTTCTATCAAGGACTCCCTTTACATTTTCCCAAATTATCCATTTAGGTTTATCTTTCATTTCTTTGATTATTCTAATTGTTTCAAATAGTAAGCTTGATCTAGTGCCTGAGTTTTTCACTCCTCCCTGCTTTTTTCCAATTCTTGAAAAGTCTTGGCAAGGACTTCCATGCATTATTAAGTCTATATTCTCATTAGGTACTTTATATCCTACTACTGATTTTGGCTTATAATCTTCTCCATAAAGTTCATTATATGATTTAACACAAGCCTTATCTATTTCTACATAATCAACAACTTCATAAGGTATCTTTAAATTAATAAAAGCCTTTCTAATAGCACCTATGCCACCGAAAAGCTCTAATATTTTTACCTTATTCATTTAGATTATTCTTGTACCTATCTACAAGCCCCCTTATACTATCTTTAATTTCTTTTAAAAAGTCTTCTTTATCTACTTCGCCAGAGCTAATCTTTGCAAGTTTCATTTCCCATTCAGAAGTTGTTTCTGCCGACTTAAACTTATCCTCTACAATCGATACAAGTCTATTGCCTTTTTCTGTTACAAGTAAATTTTTCTTATCTCTTCTTATGAGATCCTTATGGATAAGATTTTCAATAATTCCTGCTCTTGTAGCTGGTGTTCCTAAGCCTTTCCTTTCTACTTCTATATCTTTATCCAGTGATTCAATCCCTGCATTCTCCATAGCCTTTAAAAGTGTATCTTCATTATAATGACTCGGAGCTTTGGTAAATTTCTCTGATATATTTTTAGAAGTTAGCTTAATTTTATCTCCAGTCTTTATATCTGGTAATTCATTTTCTTGTCTTTCCTTTCCATAAGTCTTTAGATATTTTGTATAACCTTCATCTATTACAGTCTTGCCACTTGCATTAAAGTTAAACTTGTCATATTCATATCTGATTTTTCTACTAGATTCCTTTAAGTTATCCGAACATGAAGCAAGTAATTTATCCTTAATTAGATTATAAATTTTACTTTCTTTGTCAGATAAATCTTTAGCTTTTCCAATGCCAGATATAGTTGGAATAATTGCATAGTGGTCTGTAACCTTAGATGAATTAAAAATAGACTTGAAGTTTGACTCATTAACCTTAAAGTCTTCTTCAAGTCCTTCTAATAATTCTTTTATAGTATTAACCATGTCATCGGTTAAATACCTGCTATCTGTTCTTGGATATGTGATTAGCTTTTTTTCATATAAACCTTGTGCTAGATTTAAAGTATCATTTGCTGAATACCCAAAATATTTATTCGCTTCTCTTTGTAAGGTAGTGAGATCATAAGGCTTATCTGGTTTTGTGCTTATTTCTTTATCTTCTACCTCTGTAATAACTATTTCATCTTCTAGTAGATTTAAAAGTTGCTCTGCCACTTCAATTTTATCAATTCTATCTGATACTAGCTTCAATCCTTTATAAGATAGGTCAACTGTATAATATTTTTGCTTCTTAAATAGGTTTATTTCACTATCTCTTTTAGCTATTAAATATAGAGTTGGTGTTTGTACTCTACCAACTGAATATGTTTCCTTGTAAATGCAAGAATAAAGCCTGCTTAGATTCATTCCTACTAACCAATCCGCAATAGATCTTGCACTTGCCGATCTATATAAGTCTTCAAAGTTTTCTCCGTCTTTAAGATTTCTAAAGCCATCTTCAATAGCTTTGTTTTCCATTGAAGATATCCAAAGTCTTTGAATCTTCTTTTTACATTTAGCTTGATTATATACAAGCCTAAAAATAAGTTCTCCCTCTCTTCCAGCATCACAAGCATTTATAACTGTGTCGATGTTCTTATCGTTTAAAAGTTTCTTTAAAACTCCATATTGTTTTTTAGTGCTTTTAGATACTTCATAAATATATTCTTCTGGAATTATAGGAAGAGTGTCTATTCTCCATTTCTTCCATTTTTCATCAATCTTATCTGGACTTGCCATTTGAATTAAATGACCTACACACCATGAAACAATGTATCCATTCCCCTCATAATATCCGTTTTTTCTTGTTCTTGCTCCAATTACTTTTGCAATTGTAACTGCTACACTTGGCTTTTCTGCTATTACTAACTTCATTAATACCTCCATAA
>NZ_JBBKBD010000034.1:0-8691 GCF_037890055.1 Lagierella sp. ICN-221743
CAATCCCCTTCATCCTGTCCCTGAATGTAGAGAGAAGAATTATATTAGAAAGAAAAAAAGTAGTAGGGCTAAACCCTACAAAATAAAACATTTCAATAAACTTTAGCGTGAACTTTCTTGTGGAAAGTTCACGAGATACTTCGACTTCAAAATTCCTTCAGAATTTTTCCGCTCAGTATGACAATACTGGGAGACCTCAAGCCTCGTAGGGTTAAACCCTACAAAACAAAAAAACTTTTTTGCTTGAATTTTTTTCAAAAAAATTCAAAAAAAAGGACCCGATTACTCGGGCCCATAGGTCTTGGTTCACATTTGGGAGGATGAACAAAAATTGACCTATTTGCTACTATTATAGTAACATACCAAAGAAAGAAAGTAGTTACAAAATGGTTACAAATTTTGCGAAAAATAAAAAGTAAGATTTTTGTAATAATTAAACTTGCGAAAAAAACATAAACTGCTATACTATATGTATCAAGATAACTTGATAAAGCAAAATACTTTTATTATTGCCCCACAAAAGATAATAGTTTTAGAATCTAAAAATGAGGTATAATATAAAAGAGAAGAAGTTCAAGAAAATTGAAACCTTTTCAAGGACATTAGTTAGGTGTTTTAAAATAGAACAAAGAACTATTTTAAAATCTTGAAACTTATGGTATAATACCCATAAGATAGAGTTAGAGCCTTTAACTCTATTAATAAAGGTAATAACAACGAAAGTTGTTTATTATATGCCTATGCTTTTGGGCAAACAACTTCAAAGGATCAAAGAAGAGGACTTGGCTTATAACTACGTAGTACATTGAAGGTGTACTTTTAAAGCCCCTTCAATGGGTGCAAAGCAAAGTTTAACTTCCAGGTTCATAGAAGTTGAACAAAATTTTTATAGGAGGATGATTATTAATCATGAAAAAAAGCAATAAGATATTATCTTTACTTTTAGCTTTTGTTATGGTGTTTGCTGCGTTTGTTCCAGCATTTGCTAAAACACCAGGTCCTGGCCAAACTACAGGAAATGCTGATTTTACAATTAAGCTAAGAGCACAAAGACATGGCCGTACTACTGGTGCTAATGTAAATGTTACAATCACTAGTAAAAAAGCTGGAGAAACTACCAATGGAAGACAAGAAGGTGTTTATGCAGTAGAAAATGGTGCTAAAGACATTGAATTAGGCAAATTCACAAGTGGAAACTCTTTAGAAGCTAATAGAGATTACTATGTAACAGTAGACACAAAAGAAGTTCTTCCAAAAACAACTTACGAATACAAGTTCACAACAAATGATGACGGTAAAGTTGTTTCTAATGGAAAAGTAGTTGAAGAACTTGAATTTGGATTTGACTTATACTTTGAACAAAAAGAAGGCTATGCTTTTACAGTTTGGTCATTAGAAGATATGTCTAACAAACTAAAAGGTAATGTTGAGTTTGAAGTAAGAAATGTTCAATACAATGATAATGGAACTTACAAACTAGGTAAAAACAAAGAATTCCTAGCTGATATGGAAGGCGAAGTTCTTTATACTAATACAACTAGTGACATGGGAGATTTCAACTTACCATTAACTAATGCTAAACTAGCTAATGTTACAGAAGTTGAAACACCAGTTAAGCAATCTGGCTCAAATGAAACAATAAAAACAAAAATGGTAGCATTTGTTGTAAATGGTAAAGTTCAAGCTTTCGCTGACTTAAATCATGACAAAGTTGCAGTAATTAGAGACGTTGCATCTCAACATAAAATCGAAATTGAAGTTGTTGGAGTTGACTTCAAACAAACTAGAGATGGTGGAGCTCCTGCATATAAAGCAATTAAGGATGCTGTAATCGAACTTCAAGCTAATGAAACAGAAGTATTAAAGGAACAAAAATTTGGTAAAGTTTTAGCTTCTGTTAAAACTGACGCTAATGGTAAAGCAACAATTGAAAATGCTGAAATATCTAAAATGTTTAGTATTTTAGGTGTTGATGGGTCTAATGAAAGAATGGGCTACAAGGGATACACTCTATTTAATAGAATAATGGTTACAAAGGCTGATGGTTACCAAGTACCTGTAGGAATTGAACTAAACTTCTGTGGAAGCGATAGAGGTAGAGATTTAGGAAATCTACAAGGATCTGGATTTAAAGTTGAAAGAGAAGGAAATAAATATACTTTCATTCTTATGCCAACAGACTTTGGTTTAACTAGCAGAGTAAGTGGAAAGAACAGATACGCTACTTCAGTAGAAGCTGCTAAACAAGCTTTCCCTAAATACAAAGAAACATTAGAAACAGCACAAGATAAGAAAAATCAAGTAATTATTGCTTCAGGCGATGTATTTGCAGACGCATTAGTTGCTAATGGACTAGTTGGAAAATACAACAGCCCACTATTATTAAATGGCGTTTCTAAATTAGATCCAGCTGTAAAAGCTTATCTAAAAGAAATCGGAGCTAAAGACGTTATAATAGTTGGTGGTAACGGATCAATTTCAGGATCAGTTACAAACGAATTAACTGCAATGGGTATTTCTTCAAGAAGAATCTTTGGTACTAATAGATATGAAACATCTGTAAAGGTTCTTGAAGATTTATTCCAAAATGTTGAAGGCAAACAAGTTAATAAGAAAAAAGTTTTAGTAGCTTCTGGTGAAAACTTTGCAGACGCATTAGTTGCATCTGTACCTTCAGCACTTAAGGGACAACCAATTCTATTAACTGCAAAAGATAACCTTCCAAAGGTTGTTAAAGATGCTATCCAATCAAGAGATTATGGTATTGAAGAAGTAACTATAATTGGTGGAACTGGATCAGTTTCTTCAGCAGTAGAAGGACAAATTGGATTAAGAAATACTGACAGATTACAAGGTAAGAACAGACAATTAACTTCAATGGTAGTTTCTAACTCTTACTTTACAAATGGCGGTAGTGCAATCATAGTTGACGGAACTGACTTTGCAGACGCATTAGCAGCTGGTCAATTAGCTTGTAAGAAAAACGCTCCAATCCTATTAACAGCTTCTAAGACTGATTTAGGAAAAGAATTAGCTAATTACCTAAGAACTAACAAGATGACTGATATCACTATCGTTGGTGGTACAGGATCAGTTAGCACAGGAATCCAACAACAATTAGAAGAAATTCTTGCTGGTAAATAATCAGTAATAATTAAAAATTAAGTCCACTGGGGGAAACCTCAGTGGATTTTCTTTTTCTTATAAGCAACAGTTGAGTTGCACAAAAGCAACAGTCAGTTGACATTTTTTGTTATTTAGTCTATAATTAAAATCTGTACTTGGAGAATTGTCCGAGCGGCTGAAGGAGCACGATTGGAAATCGTGTAGGCGTGATAAGCGTTTCGAGGGTTCAAATCCCTCATTCTCCGCCATGCACTAGACGGGGAACTAGCGATGCCCTGAACCTGCAATCGCTACAGCAGGGTCGAATTCCCGGCCCCGGCTTTTTACAATTTAAGTCAGCCTTATGCAAGTGGTGTTGACAAGTGGGTCTTACGCAATAGAAACCTATGAACCTGGTCAGATCGGGAACGAAGCAGCCATAAGTAGTCATTTTTATGTGCCGTAAGGTAGCCTATTTCGAGCTAACTACATTAGTAACGTTAAAGGGTGAGAAGTCAAAGCCGGGAGTGTGCAATACATATGAAGAAATAAAGAAAGAACCTTAGGGTTCTTTTTTTTGAATTTTTTGAAAAAATTCAAGCTAAAAAGTATTTTTGTTTTGTAGGGTGTTGCCCTACTACCTTTTTATTTTTAATCCATTATCTCGTTTAACCAAGGGGAGAACTAAGAAACCTTTTCGTATGGTTTCTAACGTTCTCCCCTTGAAATCCCCTCTTCCTTACCTTCCAAACGATTCAGGACTGGCCGTCCTGAAAACCTGCTTAACAAGAGGAAGAAAATCTTGTTGGATTTTCTTTTATTTTATAATTTTGTTTTGTATGTTTTCGTTATACGAAACTTGATAGCCCCACGTGTGTCATCTTGAGCGGAAATTTTTGCTAAGCAAAAATTGAAGTCGAAAGATCTCGTGAACTTTCTTGTGGAAAGTTCACGCTAAAGTTTATTGAATTGATTTGTAGGTCTATGACCTACTACCTTTTTATTTCCAATATATGTTTTCTTTTATTCCACTAAGGGGGAAAAAGGAACTGCTTTCTATCGGGCCTTTCCCCCTTGGGAACCCCCTTTACTTCCCAACGACTTGGGGATATCCCCAAGACCCCTTTTAATAAAGTTGTTGGAAAGCTAAGGCTTTCCTCACTGTGCCTTCGGCACATAATTCTTTTTTGTTATACGAAGTGTGATAGCCCCACGTGTGTCATTCTGAGCGAAAATTTTTTGGCACAAAAAAATTGAAGTCGAAGCATTCTTGACCTAACAGAAGACGTAGTCTTCGTTGTAGGTCAAATGTCGATCTCGTTTCACTTTCCGACAGGAAAGTGTCAGAAGGCGACCTCGGAAACTTTCTCTTAAGAAAGTTTCCGTCAAAGTATCCTTAGTTGTTATGTAGGGTGTAATCATACAATTTTTATAGTTTTGTTTTGCTAAATTTTATTTTCTTTTGTATTTATTTCTAGTATTTTTATTTATTTTCTTGAGATCCTTCGACTCGCTACACTCGCTCAGGATGACGGTGACGACATATGCTTGTTGTAATTTAGTTATTTACTTCCCTGAATGTCATTCTGAGCGAAAAAATTTTTGAAAAAAATTTTGAAGTCGAAGCATTCTTGACCTAACAGAAGACGAAGTCTTCGTTGTAGGTCAAATGTCGATCTCGTTTCACTTTCTGAAAGAAAGTGTCAGAAGGCGCCCTCACTTTTCGAAGAAAAGTGTCAGAAGGCGACCTCGTTTTTCTTCCTTCTCATTTCTCACATTTAGTTTGGTATGTTATAATTAATAACAAAAGGAGGAAAAAATGAAAAAAATAAAAAAACTAAATTTAAAATACATATTAATTGGAACACTACTACTTGCAACGGCAATTCCAACAAGCTCACTTGCTTCTAGGGGGATTACCGTTGAAAGGTATTCTGGTAATAGCAGGTACGACACTGCTGTTACTTCTTCAATTAATACTTTTAGCAATTCAAAGTATGCAGTTATTGCTTCGGGGGAAAGTTATCCCGATGCTCTTGTTGGTGGAACTCTTGCCACTCAGTTAAATGCTCCGGTGCTTTTAACTACTAAGTCTTCTATTCCTTCAAATGTTTTAGATGAACTTAATAGGCTTGAGACTGAGGTCGTATTTTTACTTGGTGGGGACTCGACTATTTCTAATTCTGTTTATGAAACTCTTTTAAATAAGGGCTACAAGGTTGAAAGGCTTGCAGGAAGAAACAGGCTTGACACTGCTATTAAGGTAAGGGAGATGCGTTTTAAATATGCGGAGTTTATAACTCCCGGCGAAAGGGTTGCCGTTGTTGATGGGGCAAATTTTGCGGATAGTTTGAGTGCCGCACCATTTGTTGGTCAAATGGCTAGTACAACTTATCTGTATCCTTTTGTAAAGGGAAGTACTAATAAGATTCCTTATTACATGGCTTTTGGTGGAAAGTCTTCTGTGCCTAAGGGATATGCTGAGAAGGTAAGGTATTCTGGTAAGAGTCGTTTTGACACTTCTGTTGAAATTGCAAAGGCATATGAAACTGTTTTGGATAAGGAAATTGAAACTGTTATTTTGGTTGATGGTAATAATTATCCCGATGCTCTTTCTTCTGCGCCTCTTGCCAAGATGAATAATGGGGCAATTCTTTTAACTAGTAGGGACGCTTTACCAAAGGTTGTTAGAGATTTTATTGCTAACAATTCTAATATCAATAGAGTTATAATTGTTGGTGGTGAAGGTTCTGTTTCATCATCAGTGGTAAATGAAATTAAAAATATAGATTAGGGGGTAACCCCTTTTTTATTTGAGTGTATAAAGGGGTGAATTTATGAAGACTTTAATTTTGGCAGGATGTGGCCATGGACATATACAAATTCTTTCCAAGTTACAACACATGGACTTGGATGATTTAAAAGTAATTGTAATTACAAATTATGATAGGCAGTTTTATTCTGGTATGTTGCCAGGGTATATTAATGGATCTTTTTCTTTGGAGGAAGTTTCTTTTAAGGTGGAGGACTATTGTAAGAATCCAAATATTGAATTGATTTTTGATGAGATTGTAGAGATTGATAAAAATGAAAATGTGGTTCGAACTAAAAACGGAAGTTACAGTTTTGATTATCTAAGTATGAATCTTGGATCGAAGTCCATTGAAAGTTTTGGGCCGAAAACTGAAAGCCTTCATTATGTTAAGCCGATTTATGGATTTAAGGAGCTTAAGGATATTGGCGGTGGCAAGGATAAGCTATTAATTGTTGGTGGTGGCGCTGCAGGGGTTGAACTTGCATTAGCCTATGGGCATAGGTATCCCGGACTTAATATTACAATTGTAGACAAGCATGCTGATATTTTACTTAAGTTTAATAATAGAACTAGAAGCTTAGCAAAAAAAGTTTTGGAGTTTAGAAATATTAAGGTAATGTATGGTGTTTATATTGACCGCATTGAAGAAAACACCGCCTACTATAATGATGGGGAGATTCATTTTGACCAGGCACTGGTGAGTACGGGAGTAACCGGTGTGGATATAAAGTATACGGGCTTTGAAGTTGACGAGAGAAACTTTTTGAAGGTGAATAATAATTTATTTGCAGCGGATAATATACTTGCCATGGGCGATATGGTTCATATAAGAGAGTTTCCGCATATGCCAAAGGCGGGGGTGTTTGCCATAAGGATGACCCCCGTACTTTTGAACAATTTGTTTCATGTAATCTTTGGTGGTGGGGAGCTTGAAAGTTATGTGCCACAGGAGAGATATCTTCAAATAATAAACACGTCGGATGATAGGGCGATTCTTTCGTGGGGTCCATTTGCCATGTACAATAAGCTGGCACTGAAGATAAAGAATAAAATAGACATGGAGTATATGAAGGGGAATTTTTTTAAAAAATTCAATTAAAAGTTTTTTTGAGGTGTGTTTTGTATGGCGTTGCCCTACGAGGCTTGATGCCTACCGGCACTGTCATTCTGAGCGAAAATTTTTACGAAGTAAAAATTGTAGTCGAAACATTCTTGACCTAACAGGAGACGAAGTCTTCGTTGTAGGTCAAGTGTCGATCTCGTTTCACTTTCCGACAGGAAAGTGTCAGAAGGCGACCTCGTGAACTTTCTTGTGGAAAGTTCACGCTAAAGTTTCCTGAGTTGGTTCTGTAGGTTGTAATCCTAATACCTTTTTATTTCTAATATAGTGTTTTTGTTGTATTTGCCTTACGGCATTGTTATGTAGGGCGTCGCCCTACTTGAGTAGAGGTTAGATGTGAGATGTAAGATGTAAGAGATAGTGTAAGAAAATTTTGTTGGATTTTCTCCTTTGTTTTGTGTTCTAAATGTTATCACCATATATACGCTTTTTTATTCATGTATACTATTAGCTCCGCGAGATTCTTCGACTACAAAATTTCTTTCAGAAATTTTTTCGCTCAGAATGACATTCAGGGGAGAGTTTCGCTATATTACAACGAAAATGTGTCGTCACTGTCATCCTGAGCGAGCGTAGCGAGTCGAAGGATCTCAAAAAGCGATAGCTTTTTGTTACATCTTCTTTTATATCTCCCCTTCCAACTTCCAACTTCCAACTTCTCACTTCCCACCTCTTACATCCCACTTCTCACTTCCCACCTCTTACATCCCACTTCTCTTAAGTCAAATGTCAATCTAATTTCACTTTTTTTATAAAGTTCAAGCTAAATCCTGCTAAATTATTATGTAAGGTTTTGATTACTACCACTTAATTCACAAACTTTGGGTATCTTCTATAATAGTTGTTCACATTATTTTGATGTTAGTACTTAGATTTTAGATTAAGGAGTGATTTAATGAAAATTTTAGTAACTGGATTTGACCCATTTGGTGGCGAAACTATAAACCCTGCAATTGAATCGGTAAAGAAATTGCCTGATGAAATTAAGGGAGCAGAAATAATTAAGTTAGAAATTCCAACAGTAATTGGAAAATCTGTTAATAAGATTAGAGAAATGATAGAAAAAGTTAACCCCGATGTGGTACTATCCATTGGACAAGCAGGGGGAAGGCCTGACATTACAGTGGAAAGAGTTGGAATAAACTGTGACGACTGCAGAATCAAAGACAACGAAGGCAACCAGCCAATTGACGAAAAGGTAGCAGAAGATGGCCCAGCGGCATATTTTTCAACACTACCAATAAAGGCAATGGTTGAACATATTAAAGAAGGAAAAATTCCAGCATCTGTTTCAAACACTGCAGGAACATTTATATGTAACCACGTTCTATATGGTGTTGCACATATTCAAGCAACAAAATATCCAAATATGAGAACTGGTTTTATTCATATTCCATTTTTACCAGAACAAGTTACTAATAAGAAGAACATGCCATCAATGGCCCTGGATACAATTGTTAAGGCGCTAGAACTTGCAATAGAAGCAATTGTGGAAAATGATACGGATATAAAAGTTACTGGTGGGAAAACACACTAAAGGAAGGGGAGGAAAGCATGAGCTTTCCTTCTTTTTGTATAAGAAAACCCCCAGTTAGACTGGGGGTTCAGTATAGCTTTAGCGATGATAACCAAACAAAAATACCTCAATGAT
>NZ_JBBKBD010000035.1:0-8373 GCF_037890055.1 Lagierella sp. ICN-221743
ATTATTTTTGCCTTACGGCATTGGTATGTAGGTCTATGACCTACTACCTTTTTATTTCTATTATATTGTATCTTTTTATTTTACTAAGGGGGAAAATAGGAACCGTTTCGTACGTTCCTTTCCCCCTTGGGAACCCCCTTTACCTCCCAACGACTTGGGGATATCCCCAAGACCCCTTTTAAAAAGTTGTTGGAAAGCTAAGGCTTTCCTGTTTGTGCCTTCGGCACTATAATTAGGAATATTATACTTCGTCATGTCATTCTGAGCGGAAAAATTCCGAAGGAATTTTGTAGTCGAAGAATCTCAAAAAGCGATAGCTTTTTGTTACATCTTCTCTCACTTCTAACCTCATATTTTTCATAAAAAAAGATGCCACTGGCATCTTTTTTATGATATCTTTTCTTTTAATTCCTTTAAAATATTTTCTAACTTTGGTTTTATTTCATCCAGAACATCTGTTGTCATTGGGTTTTTAAGTTTTCCAATTTCAATTAGATTGAAGAATGAATCTTGTCCACCGGCTTTACATAATGTTATATATTCGTCTAAGGTCTTCTTTGGATCTTCCAGTGATTTGATTAGGTATTCAAATGCTAGAACTTGTGCCAATGTGTAGTCGATATAGTAGAATGGTGCTGAGAACACATGGCTTTGTGTAAACCAATAGCCACCCTTTTCTAAGAATTCGTTATCGTAGTCTAGGTCTGGTTGGTAAATCATTTCTATTTCGTGGAATTTTTTTCTTCTCTCTTCCGGTGTTGCTGTTGGGTTTTCGTATACCCAGTGTTGGAAGTGGTCGATGGTAACTCCATATGGTAGGAATGATATTGCTCCTTTTAGATGTGCAAATTTAAATTTGTCTTCGTTTTCGAAGAAGTCTTTCATCCATGGCCATGTTAAAAATTCCATTGACATTGAATGGATTTCACAAGCTTCGTAGGTTGGCCAAATGTATTCTACAATCTCTTTGTCTTGTGACATGTAGTTTTGGAATGCGTGGCCCGCTTCGTGGGTTACAACTTCCACGTCGCCTTTTGTTCCGTTGAAGTTTGCAAAGATAAATGGTGCTTTGTATGAGTCAAAGGAAGTGCAGTAACCTCCGCCCATTTTTCCCGGTTGTGCGTTAAGGTCCATTAGATCGTTGTCAATCATAAAGTTGAAAAACTCTCCTGTTTCTTTTGAAAGTTCTTCATACATATGTTTTGCCTTTTCAACGATATAGTCCTTGTCGCCCATTGGTCTTGGTGTTCCGTCTTTGAATTCAATTGGTTTGTCGTAGAACTTAAAGTCTTCTATGCCAAGGCCTTCTGCTTGTATCTTGTGTAATTCTACAACTAGTGGTGAGATGTTTTTAAGAATTTTTTCTCTATATCTCTTAACTTCTTCTTTTGTGTAGTCGGTTCTTGAAAGTTGTTTGTATCTAAATTCAACATAGTCTTTGTATCCAAGGGCAACTGCCATCTCGTGACGAACCTTTACCATGTCGTCATATATCTTGTCGATTGTTTCCATGTTTTCTTTAAAGAAGTTCCATCTTGCGTTGTAGGCAGCCTTCCTTCTTTCTCTGTCGTTATCTTGAAGAAGTGGTCCCATTTGTGTCAGTGTGTAAGTTTTTCCTTCAAATTCTATTTCTGAATTTGCAATTAGGTTGTTGTACTGACTAATTAAATTATTTTCTTTTTGTAAATATGGAATTGCCTTTTCTTCTATTACTAATGAGCATTCTAGTAGGTCAAGGTAGTGCTTGCCGATTTCTCTTTCCACATCGTCTTTATATTTTGAGTTTAAGATTACTTTTGCAAGCTCTGAGTAGTAGTTTGACATCACTGGACTAACTTCGTCCCAGTAGTCGTTTTCTTCTTTATAGAACTCGTCCCTTGTATCAATAGAGTGTCTAACACTTACTAGGGTGTAGGCTGTGCCAATCTCTTTTTCAAATTTTGAAAATTCTTTGATTGTATCTACAAGCTCTTGTCCGCTTGTTGCATTTTCCATCTTTTCTTTAAATGACTCATACTTTTCTTTTATATCTTCAAGTTTGGGTCTTTCGTATTTCATTTCATTAAATTTCATTCTATCCCTCCTGTTTCTATATTAAATTACAGCGCTTAGAAATTCAAGAGAGCATTTGATATATGTTGATGAATTTTTTCTAGACAAGAACGCTTTTGTCTGTTATCATATTAATAGAAACAAACATAGGATAAGAGCTATGCAAGTATAATTTAATTTTGATAATAAAATAAAAGTCTTTGTGAGAATTTATTCATTTTATCTGCATAAATTTTTTTGCAGGTACAATGATTTTTTTAATTATAAAACAGAGAACTTTTTTATTTTTAGTGGCAAATCCCTAGTAATGGGGAAAGGTTTAAAATATGGTTAAAAAAAATTTGCCACTTGAGAAAGCTTTATGTTATCATAATAGAAATAAGTAAAATCTTGTAAGGATTTTGAATATCTTTGCAGGAAAAAATTTTTAACCATCATTGCATAAAGTTATAAAATCTTTAATCTTTATGAAAATATGTGATGAATTTTGGTAAAAAACTTTAGTATAAATGTATTCTTAAGATGAATAAAGTTTTTTATTAAATATTAAAGACCCGCAAGGGTGGAATGGAGAAAATATGGAGAAGAAAAAACTTTTAGAAATCAAAGATCTTCATACAGCCTTTCGTATCGACGGTGAATATTACGATGCGGTTGACGGTGTGGATCTGGATCTTTATTCTGATGAAGTTCTTGCCATAGTTGGTGAATCTGGTTGTGGAAAGTCAACCATAGCTACTACGGTGATGGGCCTACACAACATGGTCTACACTAAGGTTAGTGGTGAAGTCATATATGATGGAGAAGACCTTCTTACTTATGACGAAAACAAGTTCACTGAAATTCGTGGTGGGGAAATTGGAATGATATTTCAAGACCCTCTTGCTTCTCTAAATCCTCTACACAGGATTGGGGAACAAATTGAGGAAGCTCTTATTTATCATACTAAGCTGAATAAAGAAGAGAGAAAGAAAAAAACTATCGAACTTTTAGACCAAGTTGGGATAGAAAACCCGGAAAGATGTTACAGACAGTTTCCTCATGAGCTATCTGGTGGGATGCGTCAGCGTGTTATTATTGCAATAGCGCTTTCATGTAATCCTAATGTGCTTATTGCAGACGAACCTACAACGGCTCTTGATGTTACGATTCAAGCACAAATCCTAGATCTTATTAATAAGTTAAGAAAAGAAATCAATGCAGGAATTATTTTAATTACTCACGATCTTGGTGTTGTTGCTCAAACTGCGGACAGAGTTGCGGTTATGTATGCTGGTCAACTTGTTGAGATAGCACCGGTAGAAGAGCTATTTAACAATCCTCTTCATCCTTATACAAGATCTCTATTAAACTCCGTGCCACAGGATGATGCGGTGGGAGAAGATCTTCATGTTATTCAAGGTATGGTTCCATCTCTTAAGAACATGCCTAAGTCTGGATGTAGATTCTCTTCAAGAATCCCATGGATTCCTGCAGAGGACCACGAAGAAGATCCAGTACTTCATGAAGTTTCGGAAGGTCACTTTGTAAGATGTACTTGTTACAAGACTTTCTATTTCCCAGAAGGAGGGGTGAAGTAATGAGCTTTTTAGAAATTAAGGATCTAAAGGTACATTACCCTATAAGGGGAGGCTTCTTCAACACTATTCAAGACTATGTTCGTGCTGTTGACGGCGTGGATTTGAGTATAGAACCTGGCAAGACCTATGGACTTATTGGCGAGTCTGGTTCTGGAAAATCTACAATTGGTAAGACTATTGTAGGTCTTGAAAAGATAACTGATGGAAGCATTCTTTACAAAGGGGAAGATGTTTCAAATAAACATGTTAGAAAGAAAATAAAATTTAATAAAGATGTTCAAATGATTTTCCAAGACTCTGCATCTTCACTGGACCCTAAGAGAAGGGTTTTAGATATTATTGCAGAACCCCTTGATAACTTTGAGAAGACGTTAACTCCTGATGAGAGAAGGAAAAGGGTTCTTGAGCTACTTGACATTGTCGGTATGCCTCATGATGCACTTTATAAATATCCTCATGAGTTTTCTGGCGGACAAAGACAAAGAATTGGTGTAGCAAGGGCCGTTGCATTAAAACCAAAGCTAATCATAGCTGACGAACCGGTTTCTGCGCTGGACCTTTCCGTTCAGGCGCAAGTTTTGAACTACATGAAAAACATTCAAGAGGCTTTTGGACTTGCCTACCTATTTATTTCCCACGACTTAGGGGTTGTAAAGCATATGTGTGACTACATTTACATTATGCACAGAGGTAGATTTGTTGAACAGGGCAATAGAGAAGTTATCTATAGAGAACCTGCTCACATTTACACCAAGAGACTTATTGCTGCCATTCCTCAAGTGAACCCAAATATCAAAAAAGAGGTTCAAGAAAATAGGGTTGCAGTTGAAGAATTATATTTAAAGCAACAAGGTGATTATTATGATTCTGAAGGTAGGGTTTATGACCTTATTGAAGTAGGAGAAGATCACTATGCGGCATTAAAAGACAAGGGGGTATTGTACAATGTGGAAAACAGTATTGCGTAGAACTTTAATTATGATACCTCAGCTATTTATACTATCAATATTTGTGTTTACACTTGCAAAGTTTATGCCTGGGGATCCATTTTCGGGAATGATAAACCCTCAAACACCACACGCAAGGCTTGAGGAACTTAGGGAAAAAGCTGGTCTTAATGACCCGATACCAACACAATATGTAAGATGGTTAAAGAATGCAGCACATGGCGACTTCGGTAAGTCATATACAATGAAGATGCCTGTAAATAGAGTTATTGGACAAAGAGCACAAAACACTTTCTGGTTAGCGCTACTATCAATGATATTGATGTATGCCATCGCTCTACCTCTTGGAATTATTGCGGGGCGGAGAAGTGGAACGAAGGTAGACCAGGCCATTAACCTGTATAACTTCTTAACCCTATCCATACCAGGCTTTGTAATGTACTTGGTTTCACTTTTAATCTTCGGATATAGATTAAAGTGGTTCCCAACAGGAGGAACAGTTTCCATAAGTGCAGGAACAGGTCTTTCATACATTGGTTCAAGACTATACCATATGTTATTACCTGCTCTATCATATGCGCTAATTGCAACAACAGGTACAGTGCAATATTTAAGAAATGAAATTATAGATGCAAAGACTCAGGACTATGTAAGAACTGCGAGAGCAAAAGGGGTTCCTACTAAAAAGGTGTACAGTCACCATATCTTTAGAAACTCACTACTTCCTATTGCAGCTTTCTTCGGTTTCCAAATCACTGGACTTCTTGGAGGTTCTGTAATGATTGAAACTGTATTTGCATATCCAGGAATGGGTTCTTTGTTTATAGAGAGTATATCCTCTAGAGATTATTCAGTTATAACCACACTTGTGTTGCTATATGGACTACTAACACTAATGGGTTCACTTCTATCTGACATCATTATGACCATAGTTGACCCTAGAATAAGGATAGACTAGGGGGTGCAATATGGAAAAAACAATGAAGAAAAAACCAGAAGTTTCAGAGAAACCAATGGGTTTTAAAGTTATAGTAAATGAAGTTAAACACGACAAACTTGCACTAGCATCATTCTTTTTGCTTTGCATTTTAATAATAGGACTAATTGCATCAAAGATTATTTTAGATTCAAAAGCTGTTATGGAAGTTGATATATTCAACTCCTATGCAAGACCGGGAGAAGAAGGGTTTATCCTTGGTGCCGACAAAGGTGGAAGGGATATTCTTGGACAACTTCTTCTTGGTGGTTACACATCGGTACAAATTGGATTTTTAGTTACATTAATCACAACGGTACTTGGTGTTACAGTTGGCCTTATAATAGGTTATTACGGTGGAATGGTGGACAATATAATCATGAGAATTATAGACTTTTTACAAGTTCTTCCAGTAACCATGATAATAATCGTACTTGTAACAATTATTCCTAAATATAGCAAATGGAAATTTGTTCTTATAATGTCAGCGTTTTATTGGACCGGGGTGGCAAGGCTTGTAAGATCAAAGTCCCTATCTGAAGGAAGAAAGGACTATATATCCGCTTCAAAGACAATGGGAACACCACCACTAAAAATAATGTTTGGAGAAATACTTCCAAATATTGGTTCAATAATAATAGTAGACAGTACACTGGCATTAGCTGCGAACATAGGTATTGAAACAGGACTTACCTTCCTTGGATTCGGTTTACCATTAAAAGAGCCATCCCTTGGAACGTTAATCTCTTACGCAAAAGACCCAGAAGTTATAGCAGATAAGCTATATATATGGGTTCCGGCGGTGCTTTTGGTACTTGTATTCACCCTATCTATAAACTATGTGGGACAAGCTCTAAGAAGAGCGGCAGACGCAAAACAAAGAAGGGTTTAATTAGTTATTTTTCATGCTTAGCATGTAAAAAATAAAAAAAGGAGTGTAGAAATGAAAAAATTTACCAAAGTGTTAGCATTGACATTGGCAGTTGGAATGTCGCTAACAGCATGTAAACCTGGAGACGGTGGAAAATCATCTACTGGCGCAGGCAACACAAACTCAACTGAAGTTGTAAGCAAGGACAACGGCGAATCCAAAATCAAATGGGACGCTAAGAGTCTACCTGTAAAGAACGAAGGGGAAGCTATTGAAGATGGTGTTCTTGAATATGGTCTAGTATCAGACTCACCTATTAAAGGTATCTTTGATGCATCACTATATATTGACACTACAGATAGTACTGTTATGGGTCTAATGAATGGTGGTAACCTATACGATTCTGACGACAGTTTCCGTATAATCTCTTCTGACAAAGTTGAAATAGACTATAACAGCGATGCAAACACTGTTACATTCAAGTTAAATCCAAAATTAACTTGGAACGATGGTACACCTGTAACAGCTATGGACTTAGCTTATTCATACTACATCGTTGGACATAAGGATTACACTGGAGTTCGTTACGATAAGACAGAAAACGAAAGAATCGTTGGTATGAAAGAATATCATGAAGGAAAAACTGATAAGATTTCAGGTATAACTACACCAGATGACCATACAGTTGTTGTTCAATACACTGAACTTACACCTGCAACTCAATGGGGTTCAGGACTTCGTGTTGACCTAACACCATATCACTATATAAAAGATATTCCAATAGGTGAACTAGAAGAATCAGACCAAATTCGTGTTAAACCACTTTCAGCTGGACCTTACTACATTTCAAACTATGTACAAGGACAAAAGATTGAGCTTTCAGCTAACGAACACTACTACAAAGGAAAACCTAAAATCGCTAAGATAAACATTGAAGTTGTTCCAGTATCAAACGTAGTATCTGCAATGAAAGCACACAAATACGACATGATTTCTTCAGTACCATCTAAATCTGTAGATGAATTACAAGAAGTTCCAGGATACCAAATGGTAGGAACAGGTGACTTCTACTACAGCTACCTTGGATTCATGCTTGGACACTATGACAAGGAAAAGGGAGAAATCACTACAAATCCAGACGCTAAAATGGCGAATGTAAACCTAAGAAAAGCTTTGGGATATGCAATTGACCAAAATGCTATCGCTGAAAAGTTCTACAAAGGACACAACGAATTAGCTAAGTCAGTTATACTTCCTATCTTTACAGAATTCTACAACAAAGATATTAAAGGATATGTGTACGATCCAGACAAAGCTATGAAACTTCTTGACGAAGCTGGATACAAAGACGTTGACAACGATGGATTCAGAGAAGATCCAAAGGGACAACCTTTCAGCATCAACCTAGCTATGATGGCAGGTGGAGATACACAAGAACCACTTTCACAATACTATCTACAATGTTGGGAAAAGATTGGTATCAAGGCTGAACTTGCAACAGGTAACCTAATAGAATTTAACTCATTCTATGACAAACTTGATGCAGAAGACAAAGGAATCGACGTATTCGCAGCAGCTTGGGGAGTAGGAACAAACCCAAGTCCAAAAGAATCTTATGGAAATAGTGCAGCATTTAACATGTCAAGATATACTTCTGACAAGCTACAAGACGCTATTGACAGAATTACAAGTCCAGAAGCAGCAGATCCAGAATTTATGGCTAAAGCTTACAAAGACTTCCAACAAGTAGTATTTGATGAAGTACCTGCAATTCCACTACAATGGAGAACAGCATGGCAAATGGTTAATAACCGTGTGCTAAACTATGACGCAGGTTATGGTAATGGTGAAAAGACTACTAACTCAGGAGACTGGGCAGTATCAGCAGAAAAACCATTAGAAAAATAAGAATTGAAAAAATAGACCCTAAGCAGTGCTTAGGGTTCT
>NZ_JBBKBD010000036.1:0-6711 GCF_037890055.1 Lagierella sp. ICN-221743
GCGTCCAAAAAAGTGTTGCCATACCATTGCGATTTCCCCTCATATCCTATCCCTGAAACCCAACCTTTTACACCCTTAAAACGCTTGGGGATACCCCAAACCCCAATGGAAGATGAAGAAAATCTTGTTGGATTTTCTTTTTGTGCCTTTCGGCACAATATTTTAAGAATAAATCTCTTTACTCTTATCTGTGCGAAGAAAAAAACTCGGCTCTGTCATGTTGAGCGAGCGACAGCGAGTCGAAACATCTCTCTTTTCTTTATTCGACACGAAACTATTTAACTTCCCACCTCTATATATGGTCCCCAAACAACAATGTAAGTTGTAGAAAATCTTGCTGGATTTTCTTTGGGTTATAAATTTGTTTTGTAAAGTCTTGTTTGACTAATTTTTTTGTTTTCTAGTAATTGTTTCGCCTTCGTGAGATTCTTCGACTTCAATTTTTACTTCGTAAAAATTTTCGCTCAGAATGACATTCAGGTGAGTCTTTCGCTATATCACAATGAAAGTGTGTCGCAACTGCAATTATTAATAAAAATGATGAGGAAGTTATTAAAAGCGACCTCATCAAAATAAATTTGTTACATTATTTAATTTTATTTTCGTAATCTTGTTTGAAGTGAAATATTTTATCGACAAAAACATTGTTTTTCTGGATTCTATACAAAATAAAATAATCATGTCTAAAAAAATTAAGTCGTCTGTATCCTATTTTTTTAAGTCTTACGTTATCGCATAACTTAAAACTTCCTGCTGAATGACATAGCTTTTTTATAATTTCAGAAAAATCGTCCATAATACTTTCGGCAGCTTCTTTATTTTTCTTTTCAAACAGAATGTATTTAATGATATTATCTAAATCAATTTCTGCTTCTTTTGTGAGCAAAACTTTATATTCCATATTTTCCTTTTAGTTCTGATACCACTTCAACAGCTTCTTTATATTCTCCTCTTTCTGCGGATCTTCTAGATTTTTCTAATAGCTTTAATATTTCATCTTCTGTTAGTGTTTCGTAATCTGTTTTTCTTTTTATTTCAAATGGTATTCCATTGTTTGAAACGGCTTGTGTTAAAAACATTCGTATTGCTGTTGTTGTATCTAGTCCTAGGTCTTTAAATAGTTCATCTGCTTTATTTTTTAGTTCGTCGTCTAGTCGAAGTTGAATATTTGCCATGTTTTCCTCCTTTGTTTTAATTAGATAATACCAGCGAGGCATTACCATGTCAATTCGTTTGTAATGATATAACAGTGGATGGGTCACTTTCTGACAAGAAAGTATATCAAAGTTTGTTTGATTGTTTTTTGTAGGGTTTCGCCCTACTACTAAGTTTTTTTCTATTATATATTTTCTTTTTATTCTACCAAGGGGGAAAAATAGAGAGAGAAAGTTTTAAAAAACTTTCTATGAAAAATTTTGTTTTTTTGTTTTGTAGGGTTACACCCTACTACTTTTTTTATTTCTAATCCACATTCTCTTTTAACCAAGGGGAGAACTAAGAAACCTTTTCGTATGGTTTCTAGCGTTCTCCCCTTGAAATCCCCTCTTTCTTACCTTCCAAACGATTCAGGACTGGCCGTCCTGAAAACCTGCTTAATAAGAGGAAGAAAATCTTGTCGGATTTTCTTCTGGTTTTAATATCATACTTTGAACACTATTAGATTATTAAATTTATTCTGTTCCTCTAACATATACTTAATAATGAGATTCTTCGACTTCAATTTTTTGTGCCAAAAAATTTCCGCTCAGAATGACACTCAAGGAAGTTTTTTTGCAATACTACAATGAAAGCATGTCGCAACTGTAATTATTAATTAAAATGATGAGGAAGTTTTTAAAAAGCGACTTCATTTTTGATATAAAGATGAGGTTTTAATCTTTTTTAATCTACTAAATTATAGTTAAAGGAGTCGATTTCGACTCCTTTTGTCATTTTGTTTATAAAATCAAACGACCCGACTTGGTCCGCATTGTTAAGAGGCGTGTCGGGTACTGTTAGTTATTATGGTAGTTCAATGGTTTTGATTTGTCAATTATTTTTTGCTCGATATTAATCATGCAAGTACCTCCATATATTTTCTAATCTCTTCTTCTATTTTAAATTCTCTGCTGTATTTTATAAGTCGTCTCAGATTTTTTGTAGGAGATTTGAAGTATCTTGTTATGGCATTTGTGAAAATCTGTTTATCAATTTTGTCTCTGTCTAGTATAATGTCACAAATTGTCCTTTCAATATCGTAAACTGGAATGTGATTGCCTTGTGGTGATTTTATTTCTGTTTTTCCAAGTTGGTAAAGATCTTTTTTTATATAGTGGACTTTCAATTCTATGTTTCTTTTATTTAGATGGCTTGCATTATATCCTTGTGGTACTGAAACATGAAATACATTTGGTGTTCTGTCTGATAGGTCATGAAGGTATAGCGCTGTTTGATGTGAAAAAACTATTCTATTGCTATTGGATGATATTAAAACAAAATCGTCTACTACTTCGCCGGCTATCTGATATACTCCTGGTCTTAATCTTTCTAGTTTTCTTTTTCTTGTTAGCTCTGATAGTGTATGTCTTCCGTATCCAAGTTCTTCGGCTTCTTTGTTTGTTATTATTAAATTGTCTTTGATATATTCTTGTAGTTTATCCATTCCACACCTCCTTACATTTACGCTTTAATAATAACTTATGAACGCGTATTTGTAAAGTTTGTGGTTTTATTCGGGAGTATGTAAAAGTGTTTGATACTGCTTCATTTCTAAACGTGTGGAATTGCACACGGTTAAAACGTGTGGAAAGTTTTAAAGCTTTATAATATTTCAGGAAACTTTAACCGAGATTTTCTTAGAAAATCTCGAGATCCTTCGACTTCAATTTTTTGTGCCAAAAAATTTTCGCTCAGGATGACACAGCGAGGTGTGATCACTCCTAACAATAGTGCCGAAGGCACAAACAGAAAATCCAACAAGATTTTCTACATCTTACTTTGGGGTTTGGGGTATCCCCAAGCGTTTTAAGGGTGTAAAAGGTTCGGGTTTCAGGGTAAGGATATGAGGGGAAATCGCAATCCCCTTCATCCTTACCCTGAGATTAGGAAAAATAATATAAGTAAAATAAATATTAGGTAAGTTTATAAAACTTTGCTATGCATGCCGCAAGGCAATAGAACGATAAAATATATTAGAAATAAAAAAGTTGTAGGGTTTTCACCCTACAAAATACACTTCGATATAGTTTTACGGAAACTTTCTTAAAAGAAAGTTTCCGAGATACTTCGACTCGCTGTCGCTCGCTCAGTATGACAATACTGGGAGACTTTAAGCCTCGTAGGGTATAACCCTACAAACCAAAACAAAAAATAAATTTTTCATTGAAAGTTTTTTAAAACTTTCACTACTTTATCCCTATATCTCTCTCAACGTTGTAATATATATCCCATGGATGATTTTTGTCTGACTCAATAATTCCATTAAACATATACTTTCCGTTATCTTCATAAAGACTCCAGTATCTAAAGTGTATGTTTTTTTGGTTTTTATATTTTTTATTGTAGTCTTCTAAGGCTCTAGTATAAATCTTGTCCATATTTTTAAGTATTTCTTCTGGAATAGGTTCGTTTTCTGTATCAATACTTTTAGGTTTAGTTTCGTCAAGTTTATCGTTTATATAACGACTCCACACGCCGTTTTCAAAGTGATTTTCAAGCTCAAAGTTATGCTTGTCATTTTCCACGTCATAGGAATAATTTATGGAGTTAAGTGGTATTTCATAGTCCTTAGTAAAATCCTTTATAGCAGACTTTGAATACTCTTCCATTTTATCCATTATATTTTGTTCTTCGCTCACTGCTGGCGTAAGTAAAGACTGTGTTTCTTCAACATTTACATTAATGCCCTTACAGCTCACAAAAAGAAATATACTCATTATAAAAACGAAAAACTTTTTCATGTTTCACCTCTATGTAAAAATAGTATTAGGCCTACACCTAATACTATCCTATTTAAAATTCGTTAGCTACATCATACTTATACTCTGCTGATTTGTTGCCTGAAACTACTTCGGAATGAAACTCTAGAACTCCGTCATCAAATCCAAGTTCCCATTCTTTGGCAATCATATTCTTGGTATCATTTGTCTTGGCAAAGTCATCAAGGGACCTATTAATCATTTCGTCTATCTTTTCCAAATACTTTTCATCGATTGCAGTAAATGGATCGTTTTCGTCTTCAGACTTAACTTGAGTTTGTCCAGACTTTGCGTCAAGCTCAAGTTCGTGTTCCATACCTTGTTCCATACCTTTAACTTTGTATTGGTATCTTTCGTCAAGGTCATATGACACACTTACAATCTTTGCATTTGGAAACTCTTTCTTGAAGTTTTCGATAGCGTCGCTTACGCCATATTGCTCTTCATGTTGAAGAGCTGCTTCATTAGATTCATTTGAAGCTTCTGTAGCTTCAGTCTTATTGGTTTCAGCTTGACTTTCAGTCACAGCCGGTGCATCGGTTACATTTCCATTATCAGTTGTATTAGCAGGCTTATCACAACCTGCTAAAAAAACAGTTGTAGCTAAAACTCCTGCGAGTATTATTTTCTTATTCATTAAGTACCCCCTATAATAATTCAGATTTTAAAAACGCAATAATATCGCTGGATTCATACATAGGCTTACCATCAATAAAAAGACAAGGAACTTGGTTCATTCCACCTTCATCAACAAGTCTTTTCTTAGCGTCTTCATCTTTTACAATATCAAGTAATTCAATTTTATCTTTTAATTCATGTTTATCAATAAATCTAAATACTTTTTGACAAAACGGACAGCTGTCTTTATAAAATAATTCTAATTTCATTTAACTCCTCCTTTATTGGTTTCCTTAATTATATACCCTTAGGAAATTCAAATAAACAAATAAGGCAAAATGTAGACTTTTTGTAACAATTCGGTTGTACAATTTTAGTAGCATCTATTAAAATAGAAGTAAGAAGCTTAAAGGAGTTTAAAATGAATATAAAAGAACTTTTAGAACAAATTCACTATATAGAAGTAGATGGAGATAAAAATAAAACTTTTAGCCACATAACTCTGGACTCAAGAGAGGCTACTGAAAAAAGTATATTTATAGCTATTGAAGGCTTTAAAACAGACGGTCACAAATTTATAGAAAAGGCAATGGAAAATGGATGCAAAATTGTCGTCTATACCAAAGATATAGAAAAAGAAGAAGGCGCCACTTATATAAAAGTTGAAGACGGCAGACTCGCTTTTGCGGAAATATCAAAAGCCTACTACAACAACCCTTCAAAGGAAATGACCATCGTGGGAATAACGGGCACAAATGGAAAGACCACAACCACATTTATACTAGAGAGCATACTTAAGCAAGGGAGTATTAAAACGGCAACCATAGGCACTATGGGACTAAAAAAGGACGGAGTAACAGAAAACCTTGGTAAAACCACCCCGGAAGCAAACAAATTACAGGAAATATTTCGTGAATTAGCCAAAGAACAATACAAGGCGGTAGTAATGGAAGTGTCATCCCACGCCCTAGAACTAAAAAGAGTAGAAGGAACGGATTTTGACTATGCAGCCTTCACAAACCTAACCTATGAACACCTAGAACTACATGGCACAATGGAAAACTACTACCTGGCAAAGAAAAAACTTTTCGCCATGACAAGTAAAGAGAACATAATAAATATCGACGACCACTATGGCGAGAGACTATATAACGAGCTAAAAGAAGAAGGGAAAAAAGTATTGTCCTACTCCATGGAAAAAGATGCCGACATTATAGCAACAATAGAACACATGGATCTAGAAAAAACTTCCTTTATATATAAAGAAAGAAACCTAGAAGAAAAACTAGAAATACCCATGGCAGGAAAATATAATATCTATAATACCATGGCGGCTGTGGCAATAGCCATTAGGATGAATGTGGATATGGACGACATAAAAAAGGGGCTACTAAACTTTGAAAAGCCAGAAGGAAGATACCAAGTTGTAAAAAACGACCAAGGCCTTAACCTAATAATAGACTTTGCCCACACCAGTGACGGCATGGAAAGCATAATAAAATCGGCAAAGGAAAACTTCCACAAAAATACCATCGTGGTGTTTGGAGTGTCAGGAGCAAGAACTGTCGAAACCCAAGAAGAAATAGGCAGAGTCGTGGGAAGCATAGCTGACTACTCTATAGTCACAAAAGACGACGAAATCGAAATGGAAGTTAAGGACATTTCAAAAAATATAATAAGAGGAATAGAAAAGTCAGGAGGAAAGTACGAGTACTTCCCGGACCGAGAAAAAGCCATAGAAAGAGCTGTGGAAATGGCAACAAGTGACGACGTGGTGTTATTTTTAGGAAAAGGAAACGAAAAGTTTTTCAAAACCCTGGGAGGAAGTAAAGTACCATATGACGAAGAAAGGGCAATAAGAGAAGCGTTAAAAAAGAGAGGGAAAAAATAAAATTTTTTCTCTACTTTCTAAAGAAAGTAACAAAGATATAATTTGTAGGAAAGCAGTGCTTTCCTGCTTTTTTATTTTTTGCCTTGCGGCATTGTTTTGTAGGTCGATAACCTACAAGGTTTGAGTTTCCCAGTATTGTCATACTTTATTTGCCTTGCGGCATTGTTATGTAGGGCAATGCCCTACTACCCATTTGCTTCTAGTAAATTTTATTTTTTTATTCTACCAAGGGGGTAAAAGGAACCG
>NZ_JBBKBD010000037.1:0-6311 GCF_037890055.1 Lagierella sp. ICN-221743
AAAGAAAGCCTTTAGCTTTCTTTTTTCTTTCCCTTTTTAAGTGTTATTCTATTTATAATAACCGTCCTCATAAATTTATACGCTTCTTTTAGACAAGCTATTGGTGCTTTTGTAAAGGAAACCAATGAGTATCCAATAAATGAAAGATACTTTTTATTTCTCTTACTTGCCACTGCAAGCACCGCATAGTGCCTCATGTTTATAAATCGAATTTGCTCTTTTGTTAGCAGATGAAAATACTTTTTCTTTTTCTCTTGTAAAATCTTTTCGCCCTTTATTTTATTTCTTCCTGTGGATATGGCTTCGCCCTTATGTCTAAACACCACCACGTCGTACTCGTCAAGATAGCCTATTTTAAATCCATTTTCGATGGCTTTAAGCATCAGGTAAAATTCCTGTCCCATTATGGCTTGGTCAAATCCACCAATCTCTTTAAGCTTCTCCGCCTTAAACATATAGGTAGGTGTCCCAGTGGCGTGGCGCATAATATGATATTTTAATAGCTCGCTATTTTCAAAGGACCAAATATCGTGGTAGTCCCTTACGTCTATAACGGCGCCCTTTGCATTTTTGATTTCCATATTGGAGAAAATTAAATCATAGTCATTTTCTTCGATAAACTTAACCTGTTTTGCAACCTTCTCCTCTTTATACATATCATCGTCGTCTAAAAATGTTATGTAATCTCCTGTGGCTTTAAAAATTCCAACATTTCTCGCCAAGGCTCCACCAAGGTTTACCTCATTTTGTATATATATAATTCTGTCGTCATGTAGTTGTTCTATGTATTCTTTAATCTCATGCCTTCTGTCATAATCTTTAGGAGAGTCATCTATGATAATAATCTCCAAGTTTTCATATGTTTGATTTTGCAAAGATTCTACTGCCCTTTTAATATATGGAACTTCTCTTTTGCATGTGGGCATTATAACTGAAACTCTCTTCATAGTCCCTCCCCTTTCAAAGTTTAATTATATCAGTTTTTGTAAGCTTTTTCCATTATATGTTATTTATTCCACAAAAAAACAGGTGCATTGCACCTGCTCTTACTATAAATTCAATTCTTTTATATCATTCTTTATATTTTCCACAACCTCTTTTATATCTTCCTTTGTTAAACATGGATGGATTGCACAAAATCTTAGTACGGTTTTGCCCCTAAGTTGTGTTGTGTAATAGATTGATTTGTTTCTCTTTGTTGCCATCTCGGAAAGTTTGTGGTTAATTTCGTTTAGTTCTTCTTCTGAATACTTTTCGTTATAGTATCTAACGTTGATACATGAAAGCATTGCCGGTGAAACTATTTCGAAGTAATCTTCTTCTTTAAATAGTTCTTCAAAGTACTTTGCGGATTCAAATCCTGTGTCGATTGCACTTCTCATTCCCTTTAGTCCCACTCTTTGTAATGTGTACCAAAGTCTCATTCCCCTTGCTGGAGATGTTAGTTCTATACCTATGTCCCAGAAGTTTACTTTTGAGTCATCTGTGGCAACGTCCTTTAAGTACTCTGGGTTTGCGTTAAAAGTTCTTGTCATTGCAAGTCTATCTTTACAGATAATTGCAGCGCATCCGTATGATTGGAATAGCCACTTATGTCCGTCCCAGCTTACTGAGTCACTTCGTTCGATTCCTTTAAATAGGTCCTTGTAAGATGAAAGAACTCCCGTTGCCCCATATGCACCGTCAATGTGAAGCCATGAGTCAAATTCTTCTGCAATGTCTGCCAGTTCGTTTAATGGGTCGATTGAACCTGTGTTTGTAGTTCCTGCAGTTCCTACAATAAGGAATGGAATAAATCCTTCTTCTTTGTCTTTTTTCATTTGCGCTCTAAGTGCATCAGGTTTTATTCTAAAAAGTTCGTCAGTTTCAACCTTTCTAATATTTTTTAGAGGCACTCCCATTATATGAAAGCCCTTTGCAACGGATGAATGGGTTTGGTCTGATATATATACAGTTCCCTTTAATATCTCTTCATCTTTAAGCTTTTCATTTTTTGCAATTACCGATGCAGTTAGGTTTGCCATTGATCCACCGGAAACAAATAGTCCGCCAAGTTCTTTGACAGGGTAACCTATGTTTTCTCCCATCCAGTTAATAAGCCACTTTTGCGCCGTTGCAACACCTTCTGAAAGCACATGGGACCCTCCATATGGAGAGTAGATTGAGTTAATAACTTCTCCCACTATTGACGCTGGTGACAATGCCAGTGGTATAAAGGAGAAAAATTTTGGATGACTTTGTTTTGTAGAATATCTATATACAAGATCATGCATCTGGTCGATTACTTCATGGGCATCCCTTGGTTCTTCTCCAAACTCTATATTTTTAATTTCATCTTCTTTTTCCAAAGGTATGGGATTGTCTATATCAAAATCCCTAATATTCTCTTGATTATCCAGTAGCCTTGGCATTAAAGTTGCTAATATCTCTTTAGCTTCCTGCCAATCATATAAAATCTCTTTATCATCTCTTTGATTTTCCATTCTATCCCTCCCAATAGGATTATACCACTACTACTGTGTGGTCATTCTATCTATTCTTTCTTTTAAAGGAGCCTAAGATACCCCTTGCCATCTCTCTACCGATTTGCCTTGTAAAGGCTCCAAGGATTGAGTTAACAGTCTTGTCAACGTATTTATACTTTTCTCGTCTTTCACGTTCTTCCTGCTTGCGGATTTTTTCAGCTTCCTTTTCCATCTTTTCAATTTCTTTTCTATCAAGCTCCTCTTGTTTTCTTCTCTCCTCTTCAAGCTGAGCTTGTTTTTGTTCCTCTTCCTCTTTCTTTACCTTGTCAGATAAGATTTCATAGGCTGAGACTCTGTCTATGGTCTCCCTATATTTTTCAAAAATTTCAGAGTTTGAAACAATATATTGTAAATCAGAAGAAGATATTACATCAAAGGAGCTATGCGGTGGTCTGATAATAACCTTCTGTGCTTCCGTTGGAATATTTTTTTCGTCAAGGGTTTGTATAACCGCTTCACCAACACCAAGGTTTAATATCTCATCCATGGTATCAAAGCCATCTCTTTGTCGTAGAGACTCTGAAATAACCTTCACCGCCTTTGCTTCCTTTGGCGAAAAGGCCCTAAGTTGATGAATAATCTTTGTACCAAGTTGTGCAGAAATTTCATTTGGAATATCAAGTGGGTTTTGAGTTATAAAGAACACACCAACCCCCTTTGAACGAATTAACCTAACAACAGTTACAATCTTTTCCAGTAAATTCTTAGAAATATTATTAAAAATTAAATGGGCTTCATCAAAGAAAAATACCATAACAGGTTTTTCCGGATTACCAACTTCAGGAAGTATTTCAAAAAGCTCCGAGAAAAGATAAATTAAAAATGCACAGTATAACCTTGGCTTTTTCATAAGCCTTTTGCTATTAAGTATATTAACAAATCCATTTCCAAGTTCGTCCTTTGTTAAAAAGTCATTTATATCAATTGCAGTTTCACCGAAGAACTCATTCGCTCCCTCATCCTCAAGCACAAGAAGCTTTCTTTGAATAGCCGCAATGGACGAAGGTGAAATATTTCCATACTTTTCAGAAATCTCTTTAGAATTTCTTCTTAAGTGGTCAAGCATTTGAGTTAAATCTTTGAAGTCCAAAAGTAAAAGCCCTTCCTCATCGGCAACCCTAAACAAAACATTTAAAACGCCTTCTTGAGTTTCATTTAGTTCAAGCACTTCAGATAAAAGCACAGGACCAAACTGCGACACAGTAACCCTAAGAGGAATCCCTTCTTCCTTATATATGTCCCAAACATTAATAGGATAGTTTCTATATTCAAAGTTAGATAAACCTAAAGCCTGTAATCTTTCATTTATCTTTTCACTGGCAGAACCAACCTTAGAAAGATTAATAATATCTCCCTTAACATCACTTATAAAAGTTGGCACACCAAGGCTCGAAAGCTCTTCACAAAGAACCTTTACAGTAACGGTCTTTCCACTGCCCGTTGCCCCAGAGATAACACCATGCTGGTTTAGTTTGTCACTTCGTATATTAAAGTTGTTTTTTCCCTTACCTAAATATAATTCCATAATAATCCCCATCCTTTAGGAATATTATATCATTAAAAATGAAGAGGGAAAGATAAAAAACTTTCTATGAAAAGTTTTTTGATTAAAGTTTTTTATTTGATTTTGTTTTGTAGGTCTGTAACCTACTTCCTATTTATTTATAATATGTTTATTCGTTTAACAAAGGGGAGAACTAAGAAACCTTTTCGTATGGTTGTACTGCACCCATAAATCCGGACACATAAAGGAGAAATTTATGAAACAATACAGTCCGGATTTTAAAGTAAAAGTAATTAAAGAATATCTATCAGGTAAATATGGAGGAATTGATAGAGTAGCAAGAAGAAATAACATTTCCGCAACAAACTTAACCAACTGGATATCACATTATGAAATGTTTGGATTAGACCACTTCTTTAAAAAGAAGGAAAAAACTAAATACACTAGGGAATTTAAAGCGCATGTTATACAATATAAACAAGATCACAATTTAACTCACTCTGAAACCACCAAACTCTTTAAACTTTCAAGTCACAGTTTAGTGCAAAAATGGGAGAAAAGTGGTATCAAAGGAGAATATTCTAAGAAAGGCAACGCTTTAAATCCAATGATTAACAACGAAAAACAAAACCCAAAAAAGAAACTTAACGAAACTGAAGCTGAAGAACTTCTTCGCCTAAGAGAAGAAAATAAAAAACTTACTGAAGAATTAAGACTTTCAAACATGAAGATGGAATATGAAAAAAAGTTGCAAGCTTTGCTTTTAGAGGAAGAGTTAAAAGCAAAGCAAAGACAATAGCAATATTATCTCTTCTAAAAGAATACAAAAATACAACAGTATCAGAGTGGCTTAAAATAGCAGAACTACCAAAATCATCTTTCTATGAATGGAAAAATAAATTAGAAAACTCAGAAGATAAAGATAAACACATAAAAGAGAAAATACTAGAAATTAGTAGTGAAACTGAAAGAAGATATGGATATAGAAGGATGACAATAGAATTAAGAAAAGATGGATTAATCGTTAACCATAAAAAAGTTCTTAGATTGATGAGACTTTTAAATGTACTATCTAAAAAATTTAGAACTAAAACAGCTAAATTTAACTCATACCAAGGAACAAAAGGTAAAGTAGCTGATAACATCGTAAACAGAGACTTTGAAAGAGATAAGCCAAATGAGTTATTCTTAAGCGACATAACAGAATTTAGAATACACAAAACACAAGAAAGACTTTACCTTTCGCCAATACTAGATGCCTTTAATGGTGAAGTAACGTCCTATAGAATAGGAAGAAGACCTACACAAGATATATCAAGTGAAGCACTAAGAGAAGCTCTTAGTAAAGTAGATGACAAAAGCGGCTTGATTGTTCATACAGATCAAGGTATACACTATCAAATAGATAGTTGGGTTAATCAATTAGAAGAAGCAAATGTAATACAGAGCATGTCTAGAAAAGGGAATTGTCTAGACAATTCCCCGATGGAAAATCTATTTAGTATAATCAAACAAGAAATGTTTTATGGTGAGACTTTTAATTCATATGATGAATTAAAGCAAGCTTTAGAAAAATATATCAAATGGTACAATGAAGATAGAATTAAAGAGAAATTAAATGGACTTTCGCCTGTAGAGTATAGGCTAAGGTCTGCTTAAAATATAAAAAATAGTTGTCCGTGTTTTGGGGTTCAGTACAGGTTTCTAACGTTCTCCCCTTGAAATCCCCTCTTCCTTACCTTCCAAACGATTCAGGACTGGCCGTCCTGAAAACCTGCTTAGTGAGATGAAGAAAATCTTGTTGGATTTTCTTCTATTTTTAATATCATACTTCGAACACTATTGGATTATTAAATTTATTCTGTTCCTCTAACATATACTTAGTATGGAGATTCTTCGACTTCAATTTTTGCTAAGCAAAAATTTTCGCTCAGAATGACACAGCGAGATGTAATCATTCCAAGCTACAGTGCCGAAGGCACAAAGTAGAAAATCCAACAAGATTTTCTACAGCTTACATTGGGGTTTGGGGTATCCCCAAGTCGTTGGGAGGTAAAGGGGGTTCCCAAGGGGGAATAAAAAGATGCAATATAATAGAAATAAAAAGGTAGTAGGGTGTAACCCTACAAAATAATATATTATGAGACTTTTGCCGAGATTTTCAAAGAAAATCTCGAGATGTTTCGACTCGCTGTCGCTCGCTCAACATGACAGAGCGGAAGGTCGATATACTTCGTAGGGTGACACCTACATCAACAAATGTTTGCCGCCTTTTTAAAGGC
>NZ_JBBKBD010000038.1:0-5924 GCF_037890055.1 Lagierella sp. ICN-221743
TTTAAAGGCAAACATTGGAAAATGCACGTTTATGACGTGTAGTTGTTAATAATTTAATATTGTATAATTTTAAAGTCATGAGGGGTGCAGAAATGCACCTCTTTTTTGTGTGTCTAAAAAAATAAAAAAAATAAGAAAAAAATCATTAAAATGCTTGATATATTATAACACCTGTGTTATAATATAATTACAGTAAGGGAATACCTTACGAGTTAAGAGTAGGAGGAAGGAGAAAAATGGAAGATAAGGAAATGACTAATCAACAATTCGATTCACTAATTGAAATGATAGCTAAGATAGTGGAAAAATCAGAATCAGTAGAAGAAGCGGCAAAAGAAATAAGAAATTTAAAAACACAAAAGCCTACTGAATAATCAGCAGGCAAAAGAAATAAAGATTTGGGAGACCTACTCCTCCCTTTTCTTTAAATTAAGTATATCAGTGAGTAGGAAAAAAGACAAGGGGCGATGTGGTGGAAAACAAAACTTCTGAAGCTCAAATAAAAGCCAGCAGAAAATGGGAAAAGAAAAACCCAGAAAAAACCAGATACCAAAGGTATAAAAGTACTGCGAGAACTTTTGCAAGGAAATATGCTAAAAGTGATGAAGATATTAAAGAGATCTTAGAAATTTATAGGCGTGAAAATAAAAATCATAAATCGATATGATGTAACTGTGTGAACATAAATATAGAGGGGATAAAACCCCTCTTTTTATTTAATATCATTTACCTTATAACTTTTCTTTTGCCGTCACAAAAACGGCAGAAATAAATCAGATTTGTGTATATTTTGCTTGATTTTTCATTTTATGATAATTTTATTAAAAGCCTTGAAACGTTGTTTCTATGAGGTTTTGTTAGTTTTGGGGTAGTTTTTGAGAAACCCGTTAAGTTTTATGGTATAATTTCAAAGGTAAAGTAAGGAAGTGTTTTAATGGCAAATAAAAAAAATATTAGAAATGTTGCAATCATAGCCCATGTTGATCATGGCAAGACAACATTAGTAGACGGATTATTGAAAGCCGGTGGTGTGTTTAGAGAAAACCAAGCTGTTCAAGACAGAGTTATGGACAGTAACGACATCGAAAAGGAAAGAGGTATAACAATACTTTCTAAAAACACCGCCGTAGACTATAAGGATTACAAGATAAATATTATCGACACCCCAGGTCACGCAGACTTTGGTGGCGAAGTGGAACGTGTGCTTAGCATGGCAGACGGAGTTGTTCTTGTTGTAGATGCATTTGAAGGACCAATGCCACAAACTAAGTTTGTATTGAAAAAAGCATTCGAATTAAACCTACCTGCAATAGTGTGCATCAACAAAATTGACAGACCGGAAGCAAGGCCGGAAGAAGTTGTAGATGAAATCTTAGACCTATTTCTCCAACTTGACGCAGGAGAAGAATACCTTGAATCACCAATTGTATATGCTTCAGCAAGACAGGGCTTTGCATGTGAGGACTACAACAATCCATCAGATGACATGTCCTATCTTCTTGATAAGATTATTGAGTACGTTCCAGAACCAAAGGGCGATGTGGAAGAATCATTTAGACTTTTAATTTCCACCAGCGACTACAACGACTACGTTGGTAGAATCGGTATTGGAAAGATTGACTCAGGAACAATTAAAGTAAATGACAGAGTTCATATTTTGAACTATTACAACAAGTCGGTTGATAAAAAAGTTACCATAACAAAGATATATGAGTTTCAAGGACTAAACAGAGTAGAAGTACAGTCTTCAACAGCGGGAAATATAATTGCCGTTACAGGAGTTGAAGGCATAAACATCGGAGACACCATCTGTGACCTTGAACACGAAGACCCAATACCATTTACAAAAATTTCAGAACCAACCCTTGCAATGAACTTCTTAGTAAACGACAGTCCATTTGCAGGTCGTGAAGGAAAATATGTAACCAGTAGACAAATCAGAAATAGACTTTTCAAAGAACTAGAAACTGACGTTAGTTTAAGAGTTGAAGAAACCGACTCCACCGACGCCTTTAGAGTAAGCGGTAGAGGAGAACTTCATCTATCAGTATTAATAGAAAACCTAAGAAGAGAAGATTACGAGTTTCAAGTTTCAAAACCACAGGTACTATATAAAGAAGAAGATGGAGTTACCCTAGAGCCAATCGAAAGAGTGACCATAGACGTAGACGAAGTATATGTAGGCGCCATAATAGAAAAACTTGGAATGAGAAAGGGAGAACTAATCGACATGAAGCCATCAAAAGGTGGCTACACAAGACTAGTTTTCGACATACCAACAAGAGGTCTAATAGGATATAGACAAGAATTTATATCCACCACAAAGGGTACAGGAGTAATCAACTCCGAACTTAAAGAGTACGCAAAGAAAAAAGGCGACATACCAGGTCGTCCAACCGGTTCTCTAATATGCTTTGAAACAGGAGTGACATCTGCCTATGGACTAAACGCGGCACAAGAAAGAGGAGTGCTATTTGTAAAACCAGGGGAAGATGTTTATGAGGGAATGGTCGTAGGAGAAAATCCAAAGGGACTAGACATCGAAGTCAATGTATGCAAGAGAAAGCAACAGACAAATATAAGGTCTTCAGCAGCAGACGAAGCCCTAAGACTTTCACCACCAAGAATACTAAGCCTTGAAGAGCTACTAGAATTTATCGAAGAAGATGAACTAATAGAAGTAACACCTAAGAGCCTTAGAATAAGAAAGAAGATATTAAACTCTGAACTAAGATACAAATCAAAAAAGAATAAAAACTAATACATTACTTTATTAAATTCGCTTTTTCAAGTATAATAAGTATGTAGATATTAAACCTATTTTTTTAACGAATTAAAGTATAAGACTTTAATTTATAACCTGATTAAAGTATTTTTAATCGGGTAAATAGATAGAGGATAACTTAGTATTAATTACTAAAGTTTTAACTACAAATATTAGGAGGTTATGTATCAAATGAAAACAGACGTACAAATAGCACAAGAAGCCAAAATGGAACCTATAGTTGAAGTTGGTAAACGTCTAGGTCTTGAAGAAAAAGATCTATACCTATATGGAAACTACAAAGCAAAATTAGACTTAGGACTTTTAGAAAAATTCAAGGATAAAAAAGACGGAAAACTAATCCTTGTAACAGCAATAAATCCAACAACAGCAGGAGAAGGAAAGACAACAGTTAACGTTGGACTTTCAATGGGACTTAACAGAATCGGTAAGTCAGCAATCTCTGCACTAAGAGAACCTTCACTTGGACCAAGCTTTGGTATCAAAGGTGGAGCAGCAGGTGGTGGATACTCACAAGTAGTTCCAATGGAAGACATCAACATGCACTTCACAGGAGACTTCCACGCTATTACAACAGCAAACAACCTAATCTCTGCACTATTAGATAACCACTTACAACAAGGAAACGAACTAGGAATCGACCCTAGAAGAATCCTTTGGAAGAGAGTTCTAGACATGAACGATAGAGCACTAAGAAACATCGTAGTAGGACTTGGCGGTAGACCAAACGGAGTACCAAGAGAAGACGGTTTCGATATAACAGTAGCTTCAGAAATAATGGCTATACTATGTCTAAGCACAAGCCTTGAAGACTTAAAAGAAAGAGTTGGAAACATCCTTATTGCATACACATACGACAAGAAACCAGTATATGCAAAAGACATCAAGGCACAAGGAGCAGTAGCACTAGTAATGAAAGATGCTATTAACCCTAACCTTGTACAAACATTAGAAAACACACCAGCAATACTACATGGTGGACCATTCGCAAACATTGCACACGGATGTAACTCAGTAGTAGCAACAAAACTTGCTATGAAATTAGCTGACTACACAGTAACAGAAGCAGGATTCGGTGGAGACCTAGGAGCAGAAAAATTCTTCGACATCAAATGTCGTCTAGGCGGAATCACACCAGACTGTACAGTTATCGTAGCAACAGTAAGAGCATTAAAACATCACGGTGGATGCGCTAAAGACCAACTAGGCGAAGAAAACCTTGAAGCACTAGAAAAAGGATTTGCAAACCTAGAAAGACATATTCAAAACATGCACAAGTTCGGTATTCCATGCTTAGTAGCAATTAACCGTTTCCCAACAGACACAGAAAAAGAACTAGAACTACTTGATAAATTAACAAAAGATTCAGGAACAGAAGCAGTTCTTGCAGAAGTTTGGGCAAAAGGTGGCGAAGGTGCAGAAGACCTTGCAAAAGCAGTAGTTAAGAAGATAGAAGATAACGAAAACAACTTCCACTTCCTATACGAAGAAGACATGACAATAGAACAAAAGATAGAAAAGATCGCAACTGATATATACGGTGGAACTGGAGTAGAATTTACTACAAAGGCAAAGAATAAATTAAAAGAAATAAAAGAACTTGGCCTTGATAAATATCCAGTATGTATGGCTAAGACACAATATTCATTCTCAGATGACCCTAAACTATTAGGAGCACCATCAGACTTCCACATTACAGTTAGAGACTTGAGAATTTCAAGAGGAGCAGGCTTTATCGTTGCCCTAACAGGAGACATAATGACAATGCCAGGCCTTCCAAAAGTTCCAGCAGCTAACAACATTGACGTATTAGAATCAGGCGAAATAGTTGGATTATTCTAAGGAGTGATATTTTGAGTAGCGAGTCTAGGCTAAAGAGCAAACAATTAGATGATTTCTTTGATGCAGTAATGATGCTAAAAAGTAGAGATGACTGTTACAAGTTCTTTGAAGACGTATGTACAGTAAGAGAGCTTCATTCAATAACACAAAGATTAGAAGTTGCAAAACTTTTAAAAATCAGAAAAACCTATAACGAAATAGAAAAAGAGACGGGAGCTTCAACAGCTACAATTAGTAGAGTAAATAGAAGTCTTAACTATGGAGCAGAAGGCTATGAACTTGTTCTAGACGAGCTTATAAAAAGAGACTTAGAAGCAAAACGAAAGAAATAAAGAAAGAACCCATATGGGTTCTTTTTTTGTCCACCCTGTCATTCTGAGCGAGCGTAGCGAGTCGAAGAATCTCAGATACTTTTTGAAAAAAAGTATCTGAAAAATTCAAACTAAAAATTTTTGTTTTGTAGGGTTATACCCTACAACTTTTTCATTTCAAATCCACTTTCTCTTTTAACCAAGGGGAGAACTAAGAAACCTTTTCGTATGGTTTCTAACGTTCTCCCCTTGAAATCCACTCTTCCTTACCTTCCAAACGATTCAGGACTGGCTGTCCTGAAAACCTGCTTAGAAAGAAGAAGAAAATCTTGTTGGATTTTCTACTGTTTTTATATTGTGTTTTGTAGTTTTTCATTTTCTAGCTTATTATTTCTAATATCTACTTCATTGTCAGAGGTCGCCTTCTGACACTTTTCTTCAAAAAGTGAAACGAGATCGACATTTGACCTACGACGAAGACTTCGTCTTCTGTTAGGTCAAGAATTCTTCGACTACAATTTTTACTTCGTAAAAATTTCCGCTCAGAATGACAGTACGATGGAAGAAATTCCCAATAAATGTGCCGAAGGCACAAACAGGAAAGCCTTAGCTTTCCTACCACTTTACAAAAGGGGACTTGGGGATGTCCCCAAGTCGTTGGGAGGTAAAGGGGGTTTTCAAGGGGGAAAAGGCCCGATAGAAAGCAGTTCCTTTTTCCCCCTTGGTGGAATAAATAAAATATACTAGAAGCAAATGGTCGTAGGGTTATCCTACATAACAATGCCGTAAGATAAATAAAGTATGACAATACTGGGGAGTTCAAACCTTGTATGGTGAAAGCCCAACAAAACAAAAAAATAATGTGCCGAAGGCACAAACAGGAAAGCCTTAGCTTTCCTACCACTTTACAAAAGGGGTCTTGGGGATATCCCCAAGTCGTTGGGAGGTAAAGGGGTTCCCAAGGGGGAAAGGAACGTACGAAACGG
>NZ_JBBKBD010000039.1:0-5852 GCF_037890055.1 Lagierella sp. ICN-221743
GAGAACGAGATGGGGCTAACATCTCATTCTCTTAGAAAGGGTATGTTTTGAAGTAACACTTGTACATGATTTGATATTAATAGGATTGTTTTAATATCTATTACATTATACAATTAAAAGAGGAGAAATGCAAACTATTAATGAAAAACTTGTTAAAATTTATGATAAAATTATAATACTATTAGCTGACAGGAGAAATGATATGAAAATTACAGTTATAGGCTGTGGAAGATGGGGTTCTTGCATAGCTTGGTATTTAGATAAAATTGGAAAAGATGTGACTTTATATGGAAGAGAAAGTTCTAAGAACTTTCAAAGATTTTTAGAGTGCAGAGAAAATGATTTTTTAAAATTGCCGAAGAGTTTAAAACTTTCTTCAAATCTTGAAGAGGTTTTAAATTCTGAAGTACTTGTTATATCCGTTGGAGCCCAGAATTTTAGAAGTTTGCTAAAAGAGCTTTCTAATTTAGGCTTAAAGGATAAAAAGATTGTTCTTTGCATGAAGGGAATTGAAATAGAAAGTAGAAAGAGATTGTCACAAGTTGCCAAGGAAGAAATTGATTCGTCTAACAAGGTGGCTGTTTGGATTGGGCCTGGACATGTTCAAGAGTTTTATAGAGGAGTTCCAAACTGTATGGTTATTGATAGTGAAGATGAAGAACTAAAAAAATATTTGGTTCAACAATTTTCCTCAACTTTAATAAGATTTTATTATGGAACAGATTTAATTGGAAACGAAATAGGCGCAGCACTTAAAAATGTAATAGGAATTGCTGCAGGTGGGCTGGATGGCCTTGGAGTAAGTTCATTAAAAGGGGCATTGATGAGTCGTGGTACAAGGGAAGTTTCGAGACTAATTGACGCAATGGGTGGAAATCCATTCTCTGCATATGGACTATGTCACCTTGGAGACTATGAAGCTACGGTGTTTTCTGAGTATTCAAACAACAGAAAATTTGGTGAGAGCCTTGCAAAGGGCGAAGAGTTTTCGAAGCTTGCAGAAGGTTATTACACAGCAAAGGCCGTTATGAAATTAAAGGAAGAATATGAGGTGGATATGCCTATAAGCACCGCGGTTTATAACATTTGCTATGAAAATAAAAGCGCTGAAGAAGAGATAGAAAATCTATTTTTAAGATCACTTAAGGATGAATTTACAAAGGGAGAGTTGAATGAATAATAAATTTATACCAATAATACTTGGTACAGACATAAATGCATATGGAGTTGCAAGATCATTTCACGAGGCCTATAAAGTTAAATCCATAGCCCTGGGAATGAAGCATCTTCCATTTACGGCGAATTCAAATATTGTTGAAGTCAGAACCTTTGATAACTTTGATGAAAATGAAGTATTTAAGAGAGAGATGGAAAAGTTTGGGAGGGAGATGCAGGGCCACACACTTCTTTTAGTTTCGTGCTCCGATGGATATACTTCATTATTAACTGAAAATGCGGAAATGTTAAGTAAGTATTTCAAATTTAACTACATCTCTAAAGACTTGCAAAAAAAACTCGAAAACAAAAAAGATTTTTATGAAATCTGTGAAGAGTACAATTTAAATTATCCAGCTACCTATATTATAGATAAGGAAAATAAAGACTCATTCAATATTCCGTTTGATTATCCAGTAGCAGTAAAGGCAAATGACAGCATTGAGTTTTTGCACTTGAAATTTACTGGAAAGAAAAAAGCCTACAAGGCAAATAATATAAACGAATTAACTAGAATAATCCAAGATGTTTATGCTGCGGGCTATTCCGGCGAGATGATTGTCCAAGACTTTATTCCTGGAGACCACTCCACAATGGGAGTATTAAATGCATATGTTAATAGCAAAGGCGAAGTTAAGATGATGTGCTTTGGAAAATGCCTTTTAGATGAATGTCTACCAGAGGGTATAGGAAACTACAATGCACTAGTAACGGAAAATAATGAAGAGCTTTACGAGATGGTTAAAAACTTTTTGGAGAAGATTGACTATAGAGGATTTGCAAACTTTGACTTTAAATACGACAGAAGAGATGGAAAATATAAAGTGTTTGAAATAAATATTAGACAGGGCAGATCCAGTTACTACATGACTGCGGGAGGATGTAATTTTGTTACCTTCTTAGTAGATGACTTAATTAATAATATGGACAAACCGCTTTACAAACACGTGGAAGAGAGGCTTTGGTTATATGCAGATCCACTTGTACTAAAAAAATATTGTAACAAAGAAGATCTTCCAAGGGTAAAAGAACTTCTAAAGAAGGGCTTCGAATTTACAATGTGGTATAAAGAAGACAAAAACTTCAAGAGGTTTTTAAACTATTGGAGAAGACGTCTTGCTACAATAAAATACTATCCAAAGTTCCAACCGGAAAGGGAAGAGTTATAAAAACGAAAAGCGGTGCTAAAAAAGCATCGCTTTTTAATTTCGAATTTTTCTTCTAACGTTTCAAATAGAAATTACTGAAATAATAAAGACGCAGAAAAATCTGCGCCTTAAAATTTTTATTTACTTATGGTTTTTTACAAAATCGTAAAGTGTCTTTACAGGAACCCCTGTAGCACCGAATGGAATATAATCATATGCTGATGTTGTATAAGCAGGTCCTGCAATATCTAAGTGAGCCCATTTTTTATCTTCAACAAAGTGTTCTAAGAATAACCCCGCTGTCATTGCACCACCATAAGGGCCTGTAGAGTTTATAATGTCAGCTCTTTTTGACTTTAATAAATCTTTTAATACGTCAAATGTTGGTAATTTCCAAACGTATTCGCCAACTTCCTTTGATGACTTTTCAAATTCTTCATATAAACTGTCTTCATTTGTAACAATTCCAGTGGTTCTTTCGCCAAGGGCAACCACGCATGCTCCAGTTAGTGTAGCTAAATCAACTATAGGTTCTGCATCTGTCTTTGTAGATGCATAGTAAATTGCATCTGCTAGAGTAAGTCTACCTTCTGCGTCAGTGTTGTCAACTTCGATAAAAGTTCCCTTCATTGAACTGATTATGTCACCGTTTTTATACGCACGTCCAGAAACCATGTTTTCACATGCTGCAACAAATCCAATTACATTTCTTTGTACCTTATTTTTTGCAAGAGCATAGATAGAACCGATTACAGTTGCAGATCCGCCCATATCACAATGCATTGTTGCCATTCCCTTTGCAGGCTTTAAAGCGTATCCACCGGAATCATAAGTTAGTCCCTTTCCAACAAGGCCTATTGGTTTTTGGCCTGGGGCAGGAAGGTACTCCATAATAATAAATTTAGGTTCTTTATCAGAGCCTTCTGCCACAGCTAAAAAAGCCTTCATGCCAAGTTTTTCAATTTCATCCTTATTTAATACTTTTACATTTACACCTACAGAAGAAAGTTTCTCAGTAGCTGCCTTTGCTAAAGTTTCAGGATACATATCGATAGCTGGTGTGTTAACTAAAAATCTAGTAAAGTTAACCCCCTCTACAATATTTTCTCTATAATTAAAGTCTTCCATACTTAAATCTTGTTTAATAGATAAGTTTATTGAAAGCTCTTTGCATTCTTCATCATCTTTTGTCTTGTAGTCATCAAACTTATATTCGGATTGCTTAATACCTTCAAAGATATTTAACACAGCATCCTTTGATAAACTCTCCTCAAAAACCACATCAACATCATAGATATTAAACCTTTCTACTTCTTTTATAACTTTATAACCTAGTGTTATAAGTTTTCTAGGTTCTTCATTATCTTCATCAACTACAACAACATATTCAAGTTTTTCAGCTCCTCTAACATTGTAGGCTTTAAAGTCGCCAAATTTTATAAAAGTTTCTTTATCAACTGAATATCCTTCCAAATTTTTGGTAAAATTAATTATAGATTTTGTTTCAAATTTTTCGTTTAATTTATATTTCATAAAATCCCTCCTCATAATTATTGTACACTATTCGTCATTGATTGACACTACCATATATACTTGTTAATATTTAACAAGGTGAGAAGATGAAGAATAAGATTAAAATTGCAACATTAATTTTATTAATGCTTTTTAATTTAAATGGATGTAAAAAAATAAATAAAGCTGGAACATATGAAGATTATGGAAATGGTAGAAATGGAAAAATAAAAGTATCCGTTACCATAAATTCAGATGGGGAGATATCAGATATAGAATTATTGGAACACGAAGACAATAAAGAATTTGTTGAAAAGACTTTTAAAGAATTAAAGCCAAAGATTATAGAAAAAAACAGCACAGATGTAGATGTATCCTCTGGAGCAACACAGTCATCTGAAGGAATTTTAGAAGCTGTTGAAAAGGCTGTAGAGCAATCAAATGAAAAATAGAAAAAATCAGGACTGATAATATGGGAATTTTAGAAAGAAAAGACGCCGATAAACTTGCCGTACTAGTTGCCAATGTAACAAAGTCACTTGTGAAAAATGGAGCTGAAATTTACAGAGCAGAAGATACGGGCAGAAGAATGTGCGCCAAATATCAAAATATTGAATATATAAATGTTTATGCTACTTATAACTTAGTAATGGTTAGCTTTTCATTAAACGGAGAAGAGTTTTCTACCATGAGAACATTTCATGGCGTGGAGTACAACCTAAGCAAAGTGGCAAAGGTAAATGAATTTTCAAGAAAGTTTACAACAGACGGTATAACTGTAGATGAAGGACTTAAGATAATAGAAAATATTTATTTTGAAAATGATGAAAAAATGCTTTACATGTCACTTTTTGCAGCCCTTGGCTCAGCCTTCCTAATAGTTAACTTTAACGGGGGAATAGAAGATTTTATAATAACCCTAATTGCTGCTTTTATAGGAGAGCTATGCTATTTAAAAATAATGAAGAGAGAAATACCTATATTTATAAGTACAATAGTAGGTTGCTTTATAGCATCAAGTATATGCCATTTAACAATGATGCTTGGGCGTGGCACATCAATGAATATAATTGTAATGGGTTCCATAATGCCCTTTTTACCAGGAATATCCTTTACAAACTCCGTGCGAGACTTCTTGTCAGGAGAGGTTCAATCAGGATTAATGGCCCTAGTGCAATCACTTATAATAGCATCGGGAATGGCCCTTGGTGTAAGTTCATCATTTTTATTGTTTTCATAGGAGGGGAAAATGAATATTATAATTAACGCTATAATGTCAGGACTTTCCTCAATAGGATATGGACTTATGTATAGAGTTCCAAAAAAAAGCGTGTTAGGAAATTTCTGTGCAGGAACAGTCGGTACATTAACATACGGTATACTATGGAACAATTTTGGGATGACATTTGGAGCATATTTAATAGCTTCTTTAACCATAGGAGTAATGGCAGAGGTATTTGCTAGAATAAACAAACTTCCAGCAACGGTTTTTTTAGCACCGGGGCTTATACCACTAGTACCAGGAATTGCTATATTCAACATGATGAATGACTTTGCAAATAAAAGTTATGCAGAAGCACTATCAAACTTATCAAATGCTGCAAGCTATGCAATGGGAATAGCACTTGGTATAGTAGTGTCATCACTATATTCAAGATCACTTAAAAACTATAGAAACTACTTCAAACTTGTAAAGATAAAAAGAATAAGCAAAAAGAAGAAAGAAACAGACGATCAAGATGTCTTATAATAAATGAAAGAATAAATAAGACTATTTTACAAAAATTTAAAGAAATCTTTAAAAACACTTGACAATGATAAATAAAGTTGATATTATAATTAGGCACTCATATGAGTTGCCTTTTTTAATACAAATTTTTCCAAAAGAAAAAAATAAAAAAGCTTGACAACAAAAAATCTACATGCTAGACTATAGAAGTTGTCACTCAAAGCGAGTGCAAAGAACCTAAACAAGTG
>NZ_JBBKBD010000040.1:0-5802 GCF_037890055.1 Lagierella sp. ICN-221743
ATTTGGAAAAAAACTTGCCAGCAAGTTAATGCCGGCAAGAAAAAATTTATTTTTTCAAAATCTTTTTAATGTTCTCGTCGTTTAGGTTTTCAATTACCTTTACTGCCAGGTCAACTGCAGCTTCAAAGTCTGAAAGTCTGGCAAAGTTGTAGTGGCTGTGGACAAAGCGAGATGGAACGCCTAGAACTAAAACTGGAACTCCTTCATTTGATAGATGGATGGGCCCTGCATTTGTTGAGCCTGCTCGTCTAATTGCAGATTGGTAGCTAATGTTATTTTCATCTGCTAGGTCCTTGGCAAGTTTTATATATTCTGGATTTCCAATATAGGATTTGTCAAAGTGGCGAATTTGAACGCCCGATCCCAGAACTCCTTGAGCTTGTTTTTTTGAAAAGTACAAGTCGTCAGCTGGCGAACCTTCAAAGACTATGGCAAGGTCTGGTTTAACTTTTTGGCTGGTGACTTTCGCGCCTCTCATGCCCACTTCTTCTTGGGCAGCAAAGGCTCCAACTAAGTTAACGTTTAAGTTTTTATCTTTAAGCCTGTTCATTGTTTCCACTATACAGGCACAACCAAGTCTATTGTCAAAGGCCTTGCCTCGAATTATGTCATGTGCCTGGTCGTATCTAAAGTCAACTAGGGGTGCAATTGGTGCTCCGGGCTCGATTTTAAAGTCTTCTATAACTTCTTCATAGGACATGGCTCCAATGTCTATAAACATTTTTTCTATGTCTAAGGGACGGTTTCTCTCCTCTTCAGTCATAAAGTGGGGAGGGGTTGATCCTGTTATACCTTCAATTATTTTTCCGTCTCTATTTCTAATGCCAACTAGGTGGGCAGGAACATTTGTAAGTACCCATCCTCCTAATGGTACGATTGATAAAGTTCCATTGTCTAAAATACTTTGCACCATAAAGCCAACTTCATCAGTGTGTGCGTCAAGTTGAACTGTAAATTTTTTATTTCCAGAGTTTTTGTACTTGGCGTAGACGTTGTTCATTGAATCATTTTCTACATCCAAGTCCTTTAAATACTTCTTTAAAGTTTTTACAAGGTCTTCTTCAAAGCCTGAAGGCCCAAAGGCTGTTGTAAGTTTTTCTATTAATTTTTTTTTGTCCATAAGTCCCTCCATTTATAAAATTATTATAGCTTATTGGTGGTTAGCTCTCAATAGAGAAAAGTTTTAAGGCGACTTCAAAAAGCAAAGCTTTTTTTAGAAAGTTTTGTCTAAGTGTCTTAAAATGTTATGAAGGTATAGCCTCGCTTCGCTCGGAGATGTTTCGACTCGCTCACGCTCGCTCAACATGACAATACTAAGCTTTACTTTTCTAACTTTCATCATCTAAACTTATATCTAAGTGCATGTTTAATATCTTAAGTAAAAAAGTAAAGTTTATTAAATTTTCTATTGTATTTTTTAGTGGAGTTGATATAATAATATTTGGGTTTAATATAGTAAACAAATTGTTTAATATCATGTTGGAAGGAGGAAGTATGGAAATAGGTTCAAGAATTCGAGATAGAAGGGTTTCTCTTGGGTTAACTCAAGAAGAGCTGGCGGAGAGGTCTGATCTAACTAAGGGTTTTATCTCTCAGGTTGAACGTGATTTAACTTCTCCTTCTTTAATATCTCTTTGTGACATTTTGGATGCCCTTGGTACTAATCTACCGGAATTTTTTAAAGAGGAAGAGGATCCAAAACAAATTTTTACTGAAGATGACTATGTGGTTATGGAGGACGAGGACAACGGAAGTGAAATTAAATGGCTTATTCCAAGTGCTCAAACAAAGTCCATGGAGCCAATTATTATAAAAATAAAAAAAGGTGGATCTAGCAGAAGTCTCTCTCCTAGTGAAGGTGAAAACTTTGGATATGTACTAAAGGGAGATATTAATTTATATATTGGCGACAAGAGTTACTGTCTTTCTGAGGGAGATAGTTTTTACTGTGGCTGTGAAGTTCCTAGACGAATTTCAAATACTAAATCTAAAGAGGCGTTGGTCCTTTGGACAACGAATCCTCCAAGTTTTTAAAGGGGTGACATTATGGATTATATTTTAGAGCTTAAAAATGTTTCAAAGTCCTTTCAGGATGATTTGATTTTGGATAATTTAAATTTAAACATAAAACAAGGTGAGTTTTTAACTCTTCTTGGTCCTAGTGGTTGTGGTAAAACTACCACTTTAAGAATTATTGGAGGTTTTTTAAAGCCTGATGAGGGAGAGGTTATTTTTGATGGCAAGAACATTGCAAATCTTCCTCCATATGAAAGAAATATTAATACGGTTTTTCAAAAGTATTCTCTTTTTCCAAATATGAATATCTATGACAACATTGCCTTTGGATTAAAGATTAAGAAGATGCCAAAGGATGTTATTGATAAAAAAGTTGAAGGTGCATTGGAGCTTGTGTCACTAAAGGGATATGGCAAGAGGTCTATCGACTCCCTTTCCGGTGGACAACAACAGAGAATTGCCATTGCAAGGGCCCTTGTTAATGAACCAAAGGTACTTCTTTTAGATGAACCTCTTGGAGCACTAGACTTAAAACTAAGACAGGTCATGCAAACAGAGCTTAAGAAGATTCAAGAAGAGGTTGGCATTACATTTATTTATGTAACCCATGACCAAGAGGAAGCTCTTAGCATGAGTGACAAGATTGTTGTAATGAATGGTGGACTGGTTCAACAAATTGGTACTCCAATTGACATTTACAACGAACCAAAGAATGCTTTTGTGGCAGACTTTATCGGCGAAAGTAATATTGTTGATGGTGTTATGTTAAAAGACTTGGAAGTTGTATTTTCCGGGCATAAATTTATCTGTCTTGATAAGGGCTTTAAACCAAACGAAAATGTGGATGTTGTAATTCGTCCAGAAGATATCGACTTGGTTAAGCCAGAGGATGGAATGTTACAAGGTGTGGTTGAAAGTATTATCTTTAAAGGCGTTCACTATGATATTACTGTGAATGTAAAGGGAGAGAGATATTTAATTCAATCCATTTATGAAAAGCAAGTTGGTGAAGAGGTGGGAATGGTTATAATTCCTGATCATATTCACATTATGGAGAAGCAAAGAGATGAAATTTAGAAAATTATCATATCCATATTTAGTATGGATGGGGATTTTTATCTTGGTTCCACTTTTTATGATTCTTTATTACTCCCTATCAATAAAAGGTATGGACGGATTAACAGTTGCAAACTTTAAGGAGTTCTTTGGCTCTATAAACTTGGTGGTGCTACTTCATTCAATTAAGATTGCATTTATAACTACGATTATTTGCCTTTTAATTGGCTACCCAACAGCCTACCTAATTTCAAAGGCTCCACTTAAAAGAAGGTCCATCATGCTTATTTTAATAGTTCTTCCAATGTGGATGAACTTCTTATTAAGAACCTACGCATGGATGAATATTTTAGCGAAGAATGGAATTTTAAATAACTTTTTTAGATTTTTGGGACTTTCTCCAAAGACCATGTTATATACACAGGGAGCCATAGTGGTGGGGATGGTTTATAACTTCCTTCCATTTATGATACTTCCCATATACACAGTGCTTGAAAAAATGGACCACTCTTTGGTGGAAGCGGCAAAGGACCTTGGGGCAAATAATTTTCAAACCTTTGTAAAAGTAATTTTTCCAATGAGTTTAACTGGTGTTATCACCGGAGTGACCATGGTGTTTATTCCAGCAATTTCAACATTTGAAATATCGGCGCTACTAGGTGGAAACAAGGTAAACTTAATTGGTAATGTTATTGAAAACCAATTTAGAGTTATTGGCGACTGGAACTATGGCTCCGCAATTTCCATGGTGCTTATGGTTATAATTTTTGTAACAATGCTTGTGACTAACAAGTTCAATCCAGATGACGAGAAGACGGGAGGGGGACTATGGTAAAGAGATTAAAGAGATTTTATCTGTTTTTAGTTTTTGCATTTCTATATGCACCAATAGTCTTTCTTATGGTGTTTTCATTTAACGACTCAAAGTTAAAGTCATCATGGAACGGATTTACTTTAAAATGGTATGGGGAGCTATTTCAAAACTCTGAAATACTCTCTTCCTTTTATAACAGCTTATTAGTTGCTGTTCTTGCAACCATAGTTGCAACAATCTTAGGTACAATTGCAGCAATTGGTATCTACTATATGAAGAATTGGCAAAAAAATATTGCCCTAAATGTAAACTACATTCCAGTTTTAAATCCAGATATTGTAACTGCCATATCACTGATGATACTTTTTAAAGTGGCAAGCATGGAAAATGGATTTTTAACAGTATTAATATCACATATTATGTTTACAACTCCATATGTGGTTTTGGCAGTACTACCAAAGTTAAAGCAGATGTCAAAGGCCCTGCCAGAAGCTGCCATGGACCTTGGTGCAACGCCGATGTACACACTTAGAAAGATTATTTTACCAGAAGTTAGCTCGGGGATTTTTTCAGGGGCAATACTTGCATTCACCCTTTCCCTAGACGACTTTGTAGTGTCCTACTTTACGACTGGGAATGGCTTTACAACACTTTCGGTAACCATATTTGGAATGGCGAAAAAGGGAATTAACCCTGCCATAAACGCACTATCAACTCTTATGTTCTTAGGAATATTAATATTATTACTAATAGTTTACAGGACCTCCAAAGATCCTGACGAGGAGGTATAAATGAAAAGATTTAAAATTTTAATCTGCCTAATCATTTCTGTCGGTCTACTTGGTGGATGCGGAAAAAGCAAAGAGACTTCCGGAGAAAAACTATATGTGTACAACTGGGGCGAATACATTGACGAATCCATCTTAAAAGATTTCGAAAAAGAGACGGGAATCAAAGTAATATATGAAACCTTCACCCAAAACGAAGATATGTACATGAGAATAAAAGAAGGTGGATCAAACTATGATGTGGTAGTTCCGTCTGACTATATGATTGAAAGAATGATTAGTGAAGATATGCTTATGGAAATGGATATGTCGAAGCTTTCCAATTTCAAAAACATAGGCAAGGAATATCTAAACATGGAGTACGACCCAGAGCAAAAGTATTCAGTGCCATATTTTTGGGGAACTGTGGGAATACTTTATAACAAGAAAATGGTGAAAGAAAAACCTGAGTCTTGGAGCGTGCTTTGGGACAAACACTATAAAGACAATATAATAATGATGGATTCAACAAGGGATTCCATAGGAATTGCACTAATAAAAGATGGCTATTCAATGAACTCAAGGAATATGAAGGAGCTTAACCAGGCGAAAAAAGATTTGATTAAGCAAAAGAAAATAGTTATGGCATACCTTGTGGACGAGATAAAGAGTCAAATGGTAAACGAAGAAGCGGCACTGGCTCCGGCGTACACTGGAGACGCTATTGTTGCAATGAGCGAAAACGAAAATCTGGATTATGTAATTCCAAAAGAGGGTTCGAATATTTGGTTCGACTCTATGGTCATACCAAAGCATGCAAAGAATGTTGACAATGCATACAAATTTATTGACTATATACTGCGCCCAGAAGTTGGAGCAAAGATTGCAGAATACGTTGAATACTCCACACCAAATGTTGAGTCCTATAAACTTTTAGAAAAGGATTTGAAATTTAAAGAAGTTTCATATCCAGACTTGTCACAGTATACAAACCTGGAAGTATTTAAAAACCCTTCAGACTACAATAAGATTTTTACGGATATATGGGCAGAGGTAAAAGCGGCAAGATAGGGGAGGAAAGATAAAAAACTTTCTATGAAAATTTTTATATATTTCAATTTTATTTAACCAAGGGGGGAAAGGAACCGT
>NZ_JBBKBD010000041.1:0-2746 GCF_037890055.1 Lagierella sp. ICN-221743
CGTGCGACACGTTCATAAGTGAAAAGCTTATGCACTAAGTCGAAGGACTAAAAGTCCGAAACTTAGGAGAACTAACAATCTAATAGGTAGAATGATGGAGTAACGCCCTAAAATGCCTACACTGATACTCCGATTGGCAATAAATATTAGACTAATTTATTGTCAAAAGCTCGGTGAAGTCGGCAGAGAGTAGCCGTAAATAGCTATATAGTTATACGAAACCTGTTTAGAGGTAAATGGTGCTACTTATATGCCGGGTGTCGAATACGCATGGTGAGAATGTGTATACCAAAACACTGACGCACTTCCGAATGTACAAGTCTAGACGTTTGAATTTGTCTAACGGCAATTACCATCAAAGATGGTGTGTTTGTGGATTAGTAAGAATGGTTGTTATGAAAGTCCATATATCGTTACAGGCGATAAGGCGAGAGCTAAACACAGGCTTAGAGGAAGAACCTAAACGTATTCAATGATAGGATTGTTGGAACGTGGTAAACCAAGAACATGGAAGCAGTCTAATGCTAATGAAGTGTTAAATGGGAAAATGATAAGAAAAAGATCATATAACTATTTTTTATCTTGGTGAAAGTGGTGGCATAGTACCTATGAAGCGAGAATAATAAGCTCGTGGAGGGATAGCCACTAGTCACAAGAAAGAACAAGAACTGAAATTAAGATAAACACAGCTTCGAGTATGACAAAGAAAATCAAATCCGAAAGGAGATGGTGCCTGTGTCCACTTCGAAACAAAGATTAAAACAAAATAAAATCCGTTATACGGAATATTATGACTTGCAAGAGGTCCTTGATAATCTATATAAAGATAGCAGTGAGAATAAAGTATTTTCAAATTTAATGGGGTTAATAACTTCAAGAGAAAATATAAAACTAGCCTATCGAAGTATAAAAGGAAATAAAGGCAGTCACACAGCAGGAGTAGATGGAAGAACAATAAACCATCTATCAAAACTAAATGAGGAAGAATACATTTCTCTAATACAAAAACAGTTTCATTGGTATAAGTCCCGCCCTGTAAAAAGAGTGGAAATACCAAAACCTAATGGAAAAACAAGACCGCTTGGAATACCAACGATTGTTGATAGAATTGTACAACAATGTATTTTACAAATTTTAGAGCCAATATGTGAAGCGAAATTTCACGACAGTTCTTATGGGTTTAGACCTAATAGGAATACAGAACACGCTATTGCAGAATGTGCAAGGCTAATGCAGATACAGCACTTACATTATGTTGTCGACATTGATATACAAGGATTTTTCGACAATGTATGTCATTCAAAACTCATAAAACAAATATGGCACTTAGGAATAAGAGATAAAAAGCTAATTTGCATTATCAAGGAAATGTTAAAGGCTAATATTGTAATGCCAAATGGTGAAACAATTATACCTACAAAGGGTACACCTCAAGGAGGTATTTTATCCCCATTGCTATCTAATATAGTACTAAATGAGTTGGACTGGTGGGTTTCATCTCAATGGGCAACAATGCCAACGCATTATCCATATAAACAAAAGACTAATAGCAAAGGAACGGAAATAAAAAGCCATACCTATAGAGCTTTAAGGTCAAGTAAGCTCAAGGAAATTTACATTGTAAGATATGCTGATGATTTTAAAATATTTTGCAGTAATTACTATGATGCAAAAAGGACATATCAAGCAGTGAAACAGTGGCTTGAAGATAGGCTTAAATTAACAATAAATGAAGAAAAATCAACAATTACGAACCTAAAACAAAGGTATTCAGAGTTTTTAGGCTTCAAGCTGAAGGTTAAACCAAAAGGTAAAAAGTTTGTTGTACAGTCGCATATAAGTGATAAGGCATTGAAAAATGCAAAAGAAAATATTTCTAAATGTGTTGCGGATATAAAAAGACCTGCAAATGAAAAAGAGCAGTACAAAGCAATAGCTAGGTATAATGCCACTGTTTCAGGCTTGCATAATTATTACCAAATAGCAACAAATGTGAGTCTGGATTTTGCGAAAATAGCCTTTCACATTAAAAAGCAGATGAACAACAGACTTGATATTAAAACCAGTGGAACACTAAACAAAGGATTTATCAAAGAAAAATATGGAAAAAGTAAACAGCTTCGCTTCCTTAATGGACATCCGTTAATTCCAGCGGGGTATGTCAGGACAAAGGACGCAAAACACAAGAAAAAGGTTGTAAACAAATACACTGTAAAGGGCAGAGCTTTCATTCATAAAAATCTACAAATTGATGTAGACACTCTTGTTTGGCTAATGAAACACCCTGTGCTTGATAAAAGCATAGAGTTTGCGGACAACAGAATCTCGCTCTTTGCAGCTCAATATGGCAGATGTGGAGTAACAGGTGTAAAACTTACGCCAAACGATATACATTGCCATCACAAGATACCGCTTGAACAAGGCGGTACAGACAGTTATAGCAACTTAATTCTTGTTACAGAAGCAGTTCATATACTCATCCATGCAACAAAAGAAGATACAATCCAAAAATATATAAAAGAGCTTGGCTTAACGCTCAAGCAGATTGAGAAATGTAATAAGCTTAGAAAAATGGCAGGATTGCCACTAATTTAGAGAAAAAATAATTTGTTACGAAGTGTGTAAGTCTTAGTTGAAACGTGAAAATCTTTCTTGTGATGGAACGCCGTGTGCGGTGAAAGTCGCATGCACGGTGTGAAGTGGGGGAAAATCCAGAGATAACATCAAAGGATTACCTATCACTATC
>NZ_JBBKBD010000042.1:0-2730 GCF_037890055.1 Lagierella sp. ICN-221743
GCTGAAAAGACTAGACAATCACAGGAAAGCACCAGACAAAATCAAGAAAACATAAGAGAAAACAAATTCAAAGAAGCTGAAGCAAATCGAAGCAAAGTTTTTGAAGAAAAAGAAGCTATAAGGCAATCAGAAGAAACTAAAAGACAAAGTCAGGAAAGTACAAGAGTATCACAAGAAAGCACTAGACAGTCACAAGAAGCTAGTAGAGTTGAAGCAGAAAAGAAAAGAGTATCTGCTGAAAACTCAAGAGCAAGTGATGAAAGTACAAGAAACAGTCAAGAAAATACAAGACAAAGCGAAGAAGGCAAAAGAAAGTCGAATGAAAACACGAGAATAAGTGCTGAAAATGCTAGGAAATTACAAGAAGATACTAGACAATCCCAAGAAACTGCAAGAGTAGAAGCCGAAAAGAAAAGAACGTCAACCTTTGAAGGTTGGGATAAAACTATGCAGGGTGTCATACCTAATGCGACAGATACAACTGCAGGTATAGTTAAACTTGATAAAGCAGGTGAAGACACAGCTGTAACAGTAGGCAGTTTAAAAGATTTTACTGAGGAAATTTTAAATAAAGTAAAAGAGCTTGATATCGGTCCTAAAATTGTGACTATGACACAAAGAGAATATAACGCATTAGCTGCAAAAGATCCTGAAACTATTTACTTTATAATGGAGAGATAAAGTGCTAGATACAATACAAAACAATCAAAAACGTATAATTAAAATCTACAAAGGCAATGAAAAAATTTGGGAAATGCCTATAGTTTTTTTAAAAATCGATGAAGATATAAGAAGTGGATATAGAAGTTTGAGCGGACTCGTTTATCCTACAGAATCACAAATAATTATTAATTATTATAAATCTGATGGAAAAGAGGAAATATTAAAAACCACGCCGACCGCTATTGGTAAGTTTATAGTAACTTTTGATGAGGATTTAAAAATTGGAGACAGTTTGGATATCTTTGTAGAATCGGCTGGTTGGAGACGAGCTTCAAGATATATACCAATTAGATTTTAGTAATGGAGGAATAATATGGAAAATGAAAATAAATTGTTAAGAATTTATCGGGGGGGGATTTAATTTGGGAAGCTCCTCAAGTAGAAGTCATTTTAGAAAGAGAACCTATTACCAATCAAAGTCCTGCAAAAGGTAGAGTATATCCACCATCAGCAGAAATTGAAGTGTATACTACAAAGTTAAACTACCAAACTTATATATCAGAAAAAATACCTTTGGAATTAACTAAAAATAAATTTGGTGAATTTTCTTTTAATTATCAAGGATTAAAACAAAACAGCATTGTGATTATTGAAGCAAAAGCGACAGGTTGGATAGATAATAAATCATATTACAAAGTAATTTAAGGTAGGTGACCATATGGACGAAAATCAATGCGAATTACACCGTGAACACTTAAAACATCAAATCGACACAAACGAACGCAGGATTAACAATCATTCTGACAGGATTGACAAGCTTGAACAATATCGAGCAGGTGTAGAAAAACAAATAGAAAGCCTTGTAGAACAAATTAAGGACCTTGTGACAAGCATAAAGTGGATTATGGGACTTTTAATCACTAGTCTTGTAGGGTTCTTTTTTTATGTAATACAGCAATTTATAAAGTAGGAGGTGCAAAATGGCAAATTATAAAATTAGACAAATGCTTTTACCATCAAATGACAATAGGACTTTTGGAAGCATGAAACCTAAAACTGTGGTTATCCACAATACGTACAACCGTGCAAGTGCAGAAAATGAAGCACGATATGTACACAGCAAAAAAAGTGGAGTTTCTTACCACTATGCTGTAGATGACAAGGAAGCAATCCAACTTATGCCACATACAAAAAGTGGGTGGCATGCTGGAGAAGGTGGTAGAACGATAGGTGGAAGAAATGGAATTGCAATCGAAATTTGTTACTCACTTGATAAAGGCGACAAAAGATATCCTATAGCTGAAGACAACGCTGCACACTTGGCAGCTAAAATTCTTTTACAAGAAGGACTTACCATAAATGACTTGTCTAAACATCAAGACTGGTCAGGGAAATACTGTCCTCATCGTATGCTGGATAATCGTGGTTGGGAACCTTTTAAACAAAAAGTGGCAAAGTATATGGAAGAAATTAAAGGAGGGGGAGTCACAATGCTAGGAAATAAGCCTGTAGCGATAATATCAGTAGTCAATGATGGCGATATCACCACTGGAGCAATGCAACAAATTTTAAGCTTCTTATATCCAAGCTATAATCCTGTAATAACAAGAAGTGGAAAGTTTGACTATGGAAATATCAAGACAAACTATATCATTGGACTTGGTGGAAGCAAAGGACAGCACTCAAGTTACATCAACTATTTTGTATCAGGTAGAAACAGAACTGAAACTCTTGCAAAAGCAAAAGATTTTAGAAGAAACAAAGAAAAATATAGAGTTTAGGAGGTGAAATTATGATAGAGCAAACTACCACATTGGCAGGGATAATTGTAGTTGTAGAAGTAATCAAAAAAGTTACTGAAGACAAAATCATTAGATGGCTACCACTTATAAGCTTACTACTTGGAGTGGGTACAAACTTAATGATAAGTGGAGTTAGTCCAGAAAATATCCTCAATGGTGTGCTACTTGGTGGTGCAGCTGCAGGAATTTATGATTTTGGCTCAAAAACTGTTTTAGATAGGTAGGTTATACTACCTCTTTTTAATTTAATCGCCTTAAAACGCAA
>NZ_JBBKBD010000043.1:0-2539 GCF_037890055.1 Lagierella sp. ICN-221743
TTTCCCCGGAAAGGAGGTCACCTATATGGTAAATGATGAAGTTAATAATAAGGCTATAAATATTGAGATAAAAGTGGCTCAGTATTCAGCAAAGGCTATTTTAAAAGCTATGAAAAAGATTATAGAATATGCCTATGAAAAAAGCCAACAACTAAGGATTATGCAGATAGGCGTAAAATAAATTGGGGGGGTTGTTAGAGATAAGTATACAAGACTTTACATTAACAATACAAACTACACAAAAGAAATGAATAATGAAAGCTGGAAAAGGCTGGAAGATTTATTTTAATGCGTTGTTAGATGACAAGAAATTTAATAATGAAACTTTTAAAGAGATAGCAGAAATGTTATCTCTTTTTTATTTTAACGAAAGGAGTTATATATGAAAAAATTAGATCAAATAAGACAAGAGTCAAAAGAAATAAAAGATAAAATAGATGATACAGAAAAAAGATTAAGGCAACTAAAAAATAAAGAACAAAAGATATTAAAACAAGACATAGTGAAAAGAAGAAAAGATAGAACTCATAGGCTCATAATAAGAGGAGCAATCTTAGAAAGCCTTATAGAAAATGTAGAAGAACTAACAGATGAAGAAATAAAAATCCTACTAGAAAAAGCAACAAAGAAAAAAGAGTAGACCATAGGAGTTTTAAAAGACAAGGCATAAAACAAATACCAACAATACATCTAGGAGCAAGTGCTAGTGCAATGGAAAGAAAAGGAATAAGAACAGAAAAAGGAGATATAAATCGTGAAATAAAAAAACAGACTGAACTATTAAAAAACATAGGCAATGAAATAAAGAAAATAACATCATGGCTAGCAGGCTTTAAAGATAAACTAAAAGAATCATACAAGGAATATAAAGACCAAAGTAAAAAGCAAATCGAAAATGAATCAGGACTCTTTAACCTCTATGAATATTTAAGCTTCTATCAAGAAATGCAAGAAAACAATAGAGCAGAATTATCAGTTTATGGCAAAAGAAACAAAGCAATCTATGATCTAAAAAGATATGCAAGTGGAATAAATTATCTAAGAGAAAATAAAATAAAAACCATATCAGACCTACAAGGACATATAAATACATTAAGAAGTAAAAACTCTGAAATATATAAGACCATAAAAGAAAACAGTCAAAAGATAGAAGACCTTAATAAGTGTTTAGCCTATGCAAAGACTGTAAGAAAAACAAAAGCAACCTACCAAGAATATGAAAGCAAGAAAATATTCAAAGAAAGCTTCTACAAGAATAATCAAAAGAAAATAGACCAACATATAAGGGCAAGAACCTTAATTGAAAAAATCAGTGGAAAGAAAAATTTAAGAGAAAAAGAATGGTTAGGAGAAATTAAAAACTTAGAAGATGAAATCAGTAAATTAAATACAGAGTCAGAAAAGATAAGGGAAAGATACAAAGAAATAAATCATATTAAATATGCAGTAGAAGTAGTGAATAAAGAATATGATATTGACCTATCAATAGAAATTGACAAGGCAATCAAGAGAGGAGAAAAAGAAAGTATCATAGAAAAAATAAAAGAGTATAAGCAAGACAGTGATAGTTTTAATAAAAAAAGACAAATGACTAAAGACTATTACAAAAATCAAGAAAGATAAGACCTGGTAAAATATCTTATCCAAACTATAATATGACCAAGAAAATAAAGGCAGATCTAGGAGGTAATAGAGATGAATAAAAGGCAAGAGCTAATAGAAGAACTCATAAAAGCAGATCAAGATGGAACATACAAAACCTATAAAAGCACAGAAGAAATAACAGCAATGAATAATGAAGAAATACAGATTATATATTCCAACATGAAAAATTATCTATCAGACAAAAGAACATACATAAACTAGTAAAGGTGGAAAAGCCGGATTTAAAAGAGATTGGTTAGTCAGAAAAACAGATAAAAGGCGTCCCCCTAAAGATGAATATATTTGTTCAACATATAACTTAGCAAAAGGGAATTTTGAAGAAAAATGTTCATCACACTATATCAGGAACGAAGTTCTTAATAAATTAGTTTTAGAGACTATCAAAGAAGTAAGCGAGTATGTAAAGTTGAATGAAGAAGAATTTATAAAAAAGTGTACTCAACCTCAAAAGAGCAAATGGCATTAGAAAAATCCATTGAACATTCAAAAAGTATATTAAAAAACTTTGAGGAAGATAGTATTAGAGCAGATAAGTTTATATCACTTGTAAAGAAATATACTGATTTTAGCGAACTTACAACTCCAATGATAAATGAATTTGTAGATAAGATACTGGTTCACGATGGTAAATGGGATAACTATGAAAGAACACAGGAAGTTGAAATATACCTGAACTTTATTGGCAAGTTTGAATTGCCACAATAAGAACCTAAAGAACTTACGCAAGAGGAACTTGATGAACTAGAGAAGCTAAGGAAAAAGAGAGAGAAGAAGCGAGAGTATAATTACAGATATTTAAAAAAGAAAAAAGCTAGTATGGAAAAAATCAAATTATGACTTTGTAGTCGGCGTAGTTTTAAAACTGCACCGACTA
>NZ_JBBKBD010000044.1:0-2355 GCF_037890055.1 Lagierella sp. ICN-221743
TCTATTGTCTGGTCGAGTAGGTCGGGGATATTACTATCCCTTTCCCCTCTAAGAACCGTGCATGAGAGTTTCCCCTCACACGGCTCAAGTTTTTATAAGCCCTAATTAAAGAGCCAGCGTGTTTTCTTCATCATTTATATGCAATTTTCTATGACACCAAGGGTGTACTAAAGTTTTAAGGGTAATGTTATTTTGAATTGTTTGATGTACTCTAAAGTCTGTATCAATAGTTATTTTCTCTCCACAAACAGGGCATATTCCATTTTGCGTCTTATACAGTCTATTTATAACTGTACGTCCTTTAAGTTCGTTTCGTATTTTTAACTCTCCTCTTTCTTCAAAGTATATTTGCCAATTTTCATCAAATGGATTTGCTTCAGCTTGTATCTTGGTAAATCTTTTAATATCAGTGTCTGTGGCATATTTAAGACGAAGATAGTATTTCTCTCCATTTTCCATTCTATCGCCAGTTGCTACACTGAAAGTCCAAGTTCTATTTCCAATGGTATGGAAGTATTTCTTAGCTATCCATTTTCTTCCTTTCTTTGGGTGTCGACGAATACACCAATCCCATAAACATTTATATATTTCATAGTCAAGTTTTTCAAAAGCTTTAGATGAAACATTATATTTCTGATAGTTTACCCAACCTATAATGATAGGATTTAATTTTCTAATCAAAATTTCTTGTTTCATTGACGGATTATCTTTTATGATTCGTCTGATTTTATCGACAATAGCCTTGAAGTTCTTATCAGATGGTTTTGTAAGCAACTTATCTTTATACATCCTAATATTAACTCCAAGAAAATCAAAACCGTCATTTATGTGTGTTATGAGTGTCTTTTCCTCTGATAATTCTAAACCTCTTTCAGCCAAGAATTTTACAATGATTGGCTTTACACCATTTTCAAGCAATTCTGCACTTTCCCCTGTAACGATGAAATCATCTGCATATCTAAAAAAGTTAACCTTTGGGAAATATGTTTTCTTATTTACTGTTCTTCTACGGTATTTCTCTTTGATTGCTTTTTCTAAACCATCTAATACCATATTGGAAATAATAGGTGATATTGGCGAGCCTTGGGGACTTCCTGTTTCTGTTGGAAATAGTTTTTGTTTTTCTATATATCCACACTCAAGCCAAAGTTTTAATAATTTCTTGTTCATTGGGATATTATTTAATATCCATTCATGACTTATATTATCAAAACAACCTTTTATATCTCCCTCAAGTACCCATTTTGCAGATTTCTTTTTATTAAGTGATGTAAAGCACTGCTCGATAGCGTCTTGTGTACATCTTTTTGCCCTAAATCCATAAGAATTAGGGTCAGCAGTAGTTTCTGCTATTGGTTCAAGTGCAAATTTATATAGGGTTTGCATTGCTCTATCCGTCATTGTAGGAATGCTGAGAGGTCTTTTCTTACCATTTTTCTTTGGTATATACACTCTTCTAAGAGGCTTAGGTTTATATCCTCTTAAATTTAACTTTTCTATCGCCTTATACTTTGCCTGTGATGTTAGCCATAATTCACCATCAACACCACTTGTTTTCTTGCCTTGGTTTTCAGTTACCCTCTTAATTGCCAAGGCTTTTGCATAAAATGAAGTTGTGAGTAAATGTTGTAAAGATTTTACCTTTCCATATTTACTCATTTTCCACGCTTTCACAATACGCATTTGTAGTTTTTTAACATAGCTTTCTGCTAGAGAAAAATCTATACTTTCCCAGTCTTTAGCTCTGTTAGTAGTAGCACACATTTTACTGTTCATTTGCTTTCTCCTTTCAAAAATTCTACAAGTTCTCTTGTGATTAAAAACCAAATGGAAGTCTGCACTCTTTCAAGTTAGGGCAAATTTTGAACCCCTATCCATCTCATTACAAGATGGCATTCGCTTTTTCCATTCTCCTTTACCTGCACCATTATCAGCATTTCTTACGATTTGCCTTGCCTTTTGGCAATAGTACAGGCTTACCATGTTTCACTTAATTAACATTGATAACTTAGGCTCTACCTCTCTGCCGGTAGTCTTTTTGTCCGTGTAATCCCACTGTGGAAAGGATTATCCGACTACACACCATTTTGGTTCAGGCTTATCAGCAACTTTAGCCTGTTCGCCTTAACGACATTTATCAGTAGTTCACATATGTTAGCCATATTATCAAGCCTCGCTCCCTAACCACCTTGTTGCTGGCAGTTTCGGTATTTCCTCACGGTTTTACCTCAAGTAGGGTTACTTTAATATCGGCTTACCACACCTAAGTGCAGTCGATACTCGGCTCAACTAACGGAATAGTTGGTTTGGTCATCATGCCAAACAGTTAAATTAAGCGACTTCATGTCGCACCCA
>NZ_JBBKBD010000045.1:0-2316 GCF_037890055.1 Lagierella sp. ICN-221743
CCTCTAGGTTAACCTAGAGGTTTTTTTACTTCAAATTAGATTTTGTACTAAGTTCAATTCTTGAAACCAAAAGTGGAATTAAAACTAGTTGTATTGCAATTCCAGGAAATGATTTAACAAAAGAACCGGTAAACCAAAGGACTGGATTAGCATCAAATCCTGTCATGGTTTGAACAAGCACAAATACAACAATTGCAGCTACTAATCTTCCAATTACTAGTGAAGCCAGTAGTGAGATAAAAAGTCTATTTGACTTCTTATATAAAAGTCCTGTAAAAAGTCCATATGCTCCAAGCTCAAATATCATTATATATAGGATTGGAACAGGTGGCATATTAGTTAAAAAGAAATTTAGTATCGGAGCCAGTACTCCTACAATAAGTCCATATAGTGGACCAAGAAGAAGTCCGCCTATAAGAACAGGTAGGTGCATTGGCAAAAATATATTGCCTGGAAGGCCTGTAAAGTGAAACAATGCCGGGATTGCTATTGATAGTGCCAGAATCACTGCGGCATAAACCATTTTCTTAGTATTCATAGGAACCTCCTTTTTAAATCAATTATACATAATTCTTTAAGTTTTGTATAATAGATTTGATGTGATACAATTCCATTAATGTAAAGGAGGCATAATGAGACCTAATTTTTTTAAATCTTCAGTTATGATATTTGCCATCGGACTTATATCGAAAGTCATGGGAATATTTAGACAATCATTAATAGGATATTACTATGGCCAGTCAGTTTACACCGATGCATTTAATTATGCCAACGAAATTGCACTAATACTAACCGTAGTACTAAATACAACAATACACTTAGTAATTATCCCCATGCTATCAAAGACAAAAGAAAATTATAGTTCAGAAGAAGGAGAGATTTACTTTAGTAAAATTGTAAACCTTGTAACTTTAATAAATATAGGACTAGTTTTAGTCGTAATCATATTTGCTAAGCCGATGGTGAATTTAATAATACCAAACTTTCCAAAGGAACATTTAGACTTAACAGTTAAGATGGTAAGAATAATTGCACCATCCATAATATTTTTAGGACTTTGTTCATGCTTTGGAGCTTACTTAAATTCGTTAAATATTTTTGCTCCATTTGCAGCCCTTGGAATAATAGTGAATTTAACATTCTACATTGGACTTTTAGCACTAGGGAAATTCAATAACATAATAGACTTATCATATATTGCAACAGCAGGTTCCCTTGCGCAAGCAGTATTTTTATATATTTTCTTAAAAAGACAGAAATATAAACACAAGATATCAATAAAAGACGACAAGGGATATTTGAAAGAGACAATGTACCTAATGCTCCCACTAACGTCAAAAGAGATGATATCCCAGGGAGCTAATGCAGTTATAAACAGTATAGTATCTGGCCTTATGGAAGGAAGTAAGACTATCCTTAGAACATCCTACAACCTTTTTGGTGCAGTGTTATCGCTATCAATAACATCAGTATCAACGGTGTTATATCCATCCCTTGCAAAAGCATTTAACTCAGGAGATAAAAAATTTATAAAAAAAGTTATTGACAAAGGTATAATCATAACAATAATGGTACTAATACCATTTACATTCGGAGTTATAATTCTATCAAAACCACTCATAGCCTTTATATATGAAGGAGGAAAATTTACAAGAGAAAATACAATCCTAACAGCAAACGCACTTAGGCTATACGCAGCAGGATTTACTGCATCGGGACTTAGGATTTACTTAAACAGAGTTTACTTTGGACTACAAGATACAAAGACGCCGTTTGCAAATCAAATAATAACCAGTGGAATTTACATTACACTAAGTTTTATCCTAACAAAAACATATGACTACAAAGGTGTGGCAATAGCATTTACATTGTCAAGTATAATAGAAGTACTGATACTAATAGTATTATTAAAAAAGAAAATTACAGAACTGGATTTAAAATACTACACGATTAGCTTTATAAAAGTAGTACTTAGTTCAATTGTAATGGCAATAGCAATATACTATCTGGATATAGGACTAAAAGAAATACTGCCAAGCGCAAAAAAAATTATTTTATTAAGACTTCTTCTACAGGCATTAATAGGAGCAACAATTTATTCGATTGTACTTTACTCCTTAAAGCTTAAAGAGCTTAATGAATTGAAAACTGTTGTAAAAAAGAAGTTAAAAAAAGATAAAAAAACACTTGACAATGATAAATAAAGTTGATATTATAATTAGGCACTCATATGAGTTGCCTTTTTTAATACAAATTTTTCCAAAAGAAAAAAATAAAAAAGCTTGACAACAAAAGATCTACATGCTAGACTATAGA
>NZ_JBBKBD010000046.1:0-2263 GCF_037890055.1 Lagierella sp. ICN-221743
GATGATGTCGTACTTTTTGTAGAACGGGCCAGCGAGTTACGATATGCAGCAAGATTAAAGATTTAAGATCTGAAGTCGTAGAGAAATCGAGTCTTAATAGGGCGCAAGTTGCATGTTGTAGACCCGAAACCAGGTGATCTATCCATGTGCAGAGTGAAGTAGAGGTAAAACTCTATGGAGGCTCGAACCGGGTAACGTTTAAAAGTTATCGGATGACATGTGGATAGGGGTGAAAAGCCAAACGAACTTGGAGATAGCTGGTTCTCCTCGAAATAGCTTTAGGGCTAGCCTTATCGTAGTAATTGAAGGGGGTAGAGCACTGAATAGTCTAGGGGCATATAATGTTACCGAAACTTATCAAACTCCAAATACCATCAAATTAGCGATAGGAGTCAGACTATGAGGGATAAGCTTCATAGTCAAAAGGGAAAGAGCCCAGACCACCAGCTAAGGTCCCAAAATATAGATTAAGTGGAAAAGGATGTAACACTACTCGGACAACCAGGATGTTGGCTTAGAAGCAGCCATACATTTAAAGAGTGCGTAATAGCTCACTGGTCAAGTGGTGATGCGCCGAAAATAAACGGGGCTAAAATCTAATACCGAAGCTGTGGATGCGCTTAGCGCATGGTAGAGGAGCATTGTGTAAGGAGTGAAGACAAGCTGCAAGGCGAATTGGACCAAACACAAGAGAGAATGCTGGCATGAGTAGCGAGAAGGTGAGTGAGAATCTCACCCGTCGAAAGCCAAAGGGTTCCTGGGGAAGGCTCGTCCACCCAGGGTAAGTCGGGACCTAAGCCCAGGCCGAAAGGCGTAAGCGATGGACAACAGGTAGAAATTCCTGTACTATCTCAAGCGTTAAGAGAGAAGTGTTGACGCAGGAGGATATGTGAAGCGTGCGAACGGTAGAGCACGTTCAAGTAAGTAGGAGGTAGAAGTAGGCAAATCCGCTTCTGCAGAAACTCCGAGATACGATGAGGAGCGAAAAACAAGTAGTGAAGTCACAGATTCCACACTGCCAAGAAAAGGCACTATCCAGCGAAGAGATACCCGTACCGTAAACCGACACAGGTAGGCGAGGAGAGAATCCTAAGACGCGCGGAAGAACCTTTGTTAAGGAATTCGGCAAAATGACCCCGTAACTTCGGGAGAAGGGGTACCGAGAATTGTATATGTTAAACACAAAAAGCAAAACTTGGTCGCAGAGAATAGGCCCAAGCGACTGTTTACCAAAAACACAAGTATCTGCTAAATCGAAAGATGAAGTATAGGTGCTGACACCTGCCCGGTGCTGGAAGGTTAAGGGGAAGACTTAGCGCAAGCGAAGGTTAGAACTTAAGCCCCAGTAAACGGCGGCCGTAACTATAACGGTCCTAAGGTAGCGAAATTCCTTGTCGGGTAAGTTCCGACCCGCACGAAAGGTGTAACGATTTGGGCACTGTCTCAACAAAGGATCCGGTGAAATTGTAGTAGTCGTGAAGATGCGACTTACCCACGGTAGGACGGAAAGACCCCGTGGAGCTTTACTGCAAGCTGACATTGGATTTTGGTATTGAATGTACAGAATAGGTGGGAGACGAAGAAGTTAGGTCACAAGACTTAATGGAGTCACAAGTGGGATACCACCCTTTCAATGCTAAAGTTCTAACTTGGCACCTTGAAACAGGTGTGAGGACACTGTCAGTTGGGCAGTTTGACTGGGGCGGTCGCCTCCTAAAGAGTAACGGAGGCGTTCAAAGGTTTCCTCAGAATGGTTGGAAATCATTCAAAGAGTGCAAAGGCAAAAGGAAGCTTAACTGCGACACCGACAAGTGGAGCAGATACGAAAGTAGGACTTAGTGATCCGGTGGTACCGAGTGGAAGGGCCATCGCTCAACGGATAAAAGCTACCCCGGGGATAACAGGCTTATCTCCCCCAAGAGTTCACATCGACGGGGAGGTTTGGCACCTCGATGTCGGCTCGTCTCATCCTGGAGCTGGAGAAGGTTCCAAGGGTTGGGCTGTTCGCCCATTAAAGAGGCACGCGAGCTGGGTTCAGAACGTCGTGAGACAGTTCGGTCCCTATCCACCGTGGGCGTAAGAAATTTGAGAGGAGCTGCTCCTAGTACGAGAGGACCGGAGTGGACAGACCGCTGGTGTATGAGTTGTACCGCCAGGTGCACAGCTCAGTAGCTACGTCTGGAATGAATAAGCGCTGAAGGCATCTAAGCACGAAGTCAACCTCAAGATGAGATTTCTTTGTAGAAATACGAGAGAAACCAGG
>NZ_JBBKBD010000047.1:0-2100 GCF_037890055.1 Lagierella sp. ICN-221743
GGATTTATTCTTCAAGAAAATACATCAATTTTGATAAGTAGAAATGGTAAAAACATTGTATAGCATTTTACACAGGAGTCTGGACTTGACTCACTTCCTTTATTATTTTTCATTTTTTTAAACTATTTAATACTAATGTCTTTTATAATAGCTTTTCATATATTATATAATCAATCTTTATAAGTCCTTTTATAAATTTCTTTTCTACCATTTTCGATAAATTCCTGTTTAATATTTTTAATTCCATAAACAATAGTTTCAATAGGATAATATTCTTCAACTATATCTTGATATTCTTTTGCTTTCTCAATATCTATATTTCCATACATTCTTAATATATCTTCTCCAAAATTTGTTCCTATTTCTTCTTCACTATCTTCAAGTAAGTATATAAAATCACAATATTCATCTATAATTCCAGAATCTCCAAAATCAATTATTCCAGTTAATCTATTATTGCCATCTAACAATAGATGATTACAACTAAAATCATTATGGCATAAACACTTTTTACCCTCAAAAACTGTTGTTGCATTTAGTCTTTCCATAAAACTTTCTATATAATCTTTTTCTATATCAGTTAAATCATTATAAATAGTTTCACGCAACAATATATACTCTTCTAATACATTTTGTTTATTATCAATAGTACATTCACTAATATCTGTATAATCTAAACCGTGCATTTGTCTTAAAAAACTGGCAATATCTCGTTTTAACAAATTTTGTTCTTCTTCTGACATAGTAGAATAAATTTCTGGTGTTAAAAAAGTTCCTTTAATTTCTTTATAACCTAGTATAGATAATTCATCACTAATATACGAATATTCAATATTAGGAATTTTTACATTAGTTTCTAAATTTGTATTTAAAAAATTATATATTGCTTTTTCTTTTGCATAACCTTTTTTCTTATTAGTACTAAATTTTGTTTTAAAAATGTATTCATTATTAACTAAATATGCCACACTATCATAACCACTACCGATTATTTCAATACTATCTACTTTGAAATTATCAAAGTAATGCTCAATTAAATATTTCATTGCCTTAACATTTGTGGCATTATCATCATATCTATATTCCATTAAATAACAATCTTCTTTTTTGCCCTCGTGTAATTCATGTTCTGGCAAATCTTCAATAATTCTAAAACCAGATTTTTGGTATGCCCTTATTGCTCTTGGATTATTTTTATGAGGGTCTAAAATAACTGCATTAGCATTTCTTTCTTTTTTCAAAAATTCAAAAATCAATTTAATATATCTTGTACCAATTCCTTTACTCCAATAATTTGGCTCTCCTATAAATTGATCCATACCATAGACTATCTCATCAGTTTTTGGATAATGATAATCAGTATATAACTCATCATACATTTTATATATTTGTCCATATCCAATAGGAACATTGTTATATTCAATAATTACTCTAAAAACTTCATCTTCCCAAGGCTCTGTATAATGTTTTTTTAATGATTCTAATGTATATTTTTTATCTCTACCACCATAAAATTCTAATACTCTTTCATCAGTTAACCATTTTAACATCAAAGGAAAATCATCATCTATTAAAGTTCTTATACATATTTCATTTTCAACTATATTCATTTATTTATCACCTTTTTCATAATCATATACATATACTATTTCATCTTTATAATCATTTTTACCACCTAATTTTTCATATACATGGCAAGCTCTAGGATTACCTTTATCAGTTATTAAAAACATTTCAGAACAACCAATCTCTTTAGAATATTCCTTAATAAAAGATAATAATTTTGAACCATAACCTTTGTCTTGATAGTTAGGTAACATTCCTATTGAGTGTAAATAAAACATTGTTTTTCCATCAGGTCTTAAAAGTGTATAGCAATATGCAAATCCTATAATTTTATTATTTTCTTTAGCTATAAACCCAAATGAACTGGTATCATTAAGAAATCCTTTTAAATTATCAATATCAAAAACCATATTATCATCAATTAAAACTTCTTCCATAAACTCAGTCAAGTCCAGACTCCTGTGTAAAATGCTATACAATGTTTTTACCATTTCTACTTATCAAAATTGATGTATTTTCTTGAAGAATAAATCT
>NZ_JBBKBD010000048.1:0-1598 GCF_037890055.1 Lagierella sp. ICN-221743
TTTTTAGTACCATAAATAGTGTAAGAAAGAAAGTAATTTCTATCTTGCACTATTTTTGTATAATGAAGAAGTAGTATGACGAGGCGCTTTTAGGGTTAAAATATCCGTAATAAAAAACTGTCAACTACCTCTTCATTATTCATATTCGGTTAAGCAGGTTGGGCAAAACGTCCGTGTCACTAGCTAAAATGAGTGTAATGGTGCAGGTAGAAACTACAAATTAAAAGAAAGAAGGTAATAACATGATATCTATCGGAATAGACATAGCAAAAGAAAAGTTTACAACCTGCGCATTAGAACAGGGTAGCAAAATCATTTGGAAGCCTTTTGATGTTCATCTAAAGAAAACAAAAGTAGAAGAATTTTTAAATAAACTAGATTCGTTAAATGGAGAAGTCAAAATAGTCATGGAAGCAACAGGTAAATACCATTTGCCAATCCTCTATGAATTAAAAGATAAAGGATACTTTGTAACTGTAGTAAATCCTTTAAAAATGAAACAGTTTTGTCGAGTACTCAACTTTAGAAAAGCAAAAAATGACAATATAGATGCCATACAAATAGCAGAATATGGGTTGATGTACTGGAAAGAATTACAAGAATACAAAGTAGATACAGAAAACTTCAGAGTCCTAAAAGAATTAAACAGATCCTATCAGCACTACATGGACTTAAGAATCAATCAAATGAACTTCATAGATCAAACAATAAACCAAACATTTCCAGGAATAAAGAAATTAATTCCACATGGATCAAATGATTTTTCAAAAGACAAACTATTAGATTTCTTAGAAAAATGGTGGCATAAAAACCTAGTATTAGAAAAACCAGAAGAAAACTTCATAGAAGATTTTAAAAACTGGGCAAAAGAAAAGAGATACCATCCTAATGCTGAAAAAGCTAAATCCATATACAAGCTTGCAGAGGAGAGTATCTCAACTCAACCTTCTAATAGCTCATACATAAAGACAAGCATACAAGAAGGAATAGAACTGATAAAAAATATAAATCAAATTCTAAATACTATTTTATCACAAATGAAAGAAATTGCCGAGTCCTTAGAAGAATATCAAGAAGCAAAGAAATTCTCAGGAATATCAGATAAATTAGCAGTGCAAATCACAGCAGAATTTGGAGACTTATCAAAATTTAAAAACAAAAAAAGTTTAATATCCTTTGTAGGCATAGATTCACCGCCATATGAGTCAGGGAATTTTAAAGCAGATCAGAGAAAAATAACAAAAAGAGGCAATGCAATACTAAGAAAAGTAGGTTATCAAGCTATGAAATGCATGATGAGTGCTAAAGATACTGAAAATGAAATATATATGTATATGGTAAAAAAAGAGAAAGAGGGGAAAGCCAAAAAAGTATGCAAATTTGCAGGGTTAAATAAATTCTTAAGAATATACTATTCAAAAGTTATGGAATTAAAACAAGAAAAAAAGATATTAAAAGCAGCCTAGAATTAATAATACAATAATTAAAACAGGCCGACAATAGCCGGCTTGTTTGCTATGCTTAAATTTAAACTCTAAATATCAAGGAGAAAAGTAAAATTAATTAGCTTTTCTCCTTGACTTTTGTTAGCAGGTTTT
>NZ_JBBKBD010000049.1:0-1590 GCF_037890055.1 Lagierella sp. ICN-221743
GGTTCAATTTAATTTACACATAACCTGCTTATATAGTAATCGTATGGGTCGACTAAACCTGTCTTGGTTAGTCTTTCCTTTGTGATTGCTCTCACTAAGCAGGTTTTTGTTGCTACAAAACAGTACCTATTTCCACAATAAGATGTTAGTCTTGCTAAGTCTTTTCCTACTCCCATTTTCATTAACGCCCATTGTCTTTTCTTTGGTACTTTCCACATTTTCCAACAGATTATTCTGAGTCTGGTTCTTAAGTTCTCGCTTAAGCTCTTTAATTTACTCTTCATGTTTGCTGTCTTAAAGTAGTTTATCCAGCCTCTTATCACTTCATTTAGCTTTTTAATTCTGTAATCAAAAGAAACTGACCATCTTCTTGTGGTAAGTTTCTTTATTTTGTCTTTGAATCTTTTAAATGATGTCTTATGGACTCGTGCTTCCCACTTATCTGTTTTGCTGTTTTTCCAGTAACCAAATCCTAGATATTTAATTTTACTTGGTCTTGTTATTTTGCTTTTCTCTGCATTTACTTTTAGTCCAAGTTTATTTTCTATGAATCTTGTTATGGAATGCATTACTCTTGTTGCTGCTGCTTTGCTTCCTACAAATATCAAACAATCGTCTGCATATCTTGTGTACCTAAGTCTTCTTGCTTCTAGTTCTTTGTCCAATTTGTCTAGCATGATGTTGCTTAGTAGTGGTGATAGGTTTCCTCCTTGTGGGGTTCCTATTTCACTTTTTTCATATACGCCTTTGTTCATTATTCCCGCTTTTAGATATTTTCTGATTAATGATTCTGTGTCTGGTGCTTTGATATGCTCATGAACTATGCTCATTAGTTTATCTTGTGGCACTTTGTCAAAGAATTTTTCTAAGTCTATGTCTACCACCCATTCGAATCCATCATTTAAATATTCTAGGCTTTTTGTTATTGCCATTTGACAGTTTCTTCCTGGTCTGAATCCATAGCTTGTTTCTGAAAATCTTTTGTCTATTATCGGTGTTAAAACTTGTACGATTGCTTGTTGGATTATTCTGTCCATTACTGTTGGTATTCCGAGTTTTCTTTTTCCTCCGTTTGGTTTTGGAATTTCTACTCGAAGTACTGGTTGTGGTTTGTAGCGTCTTTCGATAATTTCTTGCCTTATCCTTGTCCAGTTTTCTTTGATGTATTCATCTATTTCTTTTACACTTATGCCATCTATTCCTGATGCTCCTTTGTTGGAGATAACTTTTCGTTTGGCCTGGTGCATATTTTCTGGGTTTAGGATTTGATTTATTATTTTATCTTCCATGTGTGCACTTGCTCCTTTCCGCTTGCATAACTTATTTCTTAAGTGTGAGATTTTGATTTCATTTACGTTTCTTCTACTTTCTCTGTCAGACTTGTTATGCAACATACATTTTGCTTATACTGTTAAATTGTTCAGTCCTTCAGTGTTTCCACCTACTATGACTTCTGCTGACTTCTCACTATTCGTTGTTACTACTTATTCGCTAGTGAGACCTCACGGGATAAGCCCTAATACTTTCATCGTTTACTTGCAGAATTTACGCTTTGGGTTTACGGTTACCTTTTGGGTCTTTGCTATCTTT
>NZ_JBBKBD010000050.1:0-1500 GCF_037890055.1 Lagierella sp. ICN-221743
AGGTCTACTCCTTCAATAATTAAATATGATTGATATTTCATTATACGACTACACCTCCATTCACTGCGTCGCTTTGCTCCTTGTTCATGGGGTGAGACTGCATCTGACCTACCAACAAAATCACAGATTTTGGGTTAGGTCATTATCTACCTCCACTCCTTAAATTCTTGCGCATAGATGCATTGACAATAACTTCATCAAGGAGTGTACCTCCAAGATAAACTGGTATAACTATATCTCCTGAATTTTCAGATTTTAAATTGATGTTTGCAAGTGCATCGGATATTTGTCTTCCTATATCAATGCCACTTACAGCAGATTCTTTAGCATGCGCACCTATACCAATAGCTGATATATTTGGACTTAAAACCATATCACTTGCGACATTTTTCATAGAAGATTGAACTAATCTCCTACTTTTTTCGATTCCTTTTGACAAGCCTTCCATAAAGTCTGGCATCCAAGATTCATAATCAGTTAATGGCCCAACATCTGGAACAGAAAAGTGTAGGTAAGACCTAATAGTTGATGCCACATTCGATACTGCAGATGTCACATTGCTAATTGCACTTCTAATCCCTCTAGCAATTCCGTTAATCATATCAGCTCCCCATGTATATGCTTGAGATGCTAAGTTCTTAATATGATTCACCGCATTATTAAATCCATTTCTAATAGTTGACTGAATATTTGACATGGTCGATGAGATACTTGATCTCATCGAATTAAATGCAGACGATACTGCTGACTTTGCAGAATTCACTACAGATGAAATAGTCGACTTTATAGAATTCCAAGCAGATGAAACAAAGGTCTTAATATTATTCATTGTTGATGAGATAAAAGTCTTTATCCCATTCCAGATTGATTCAAGAAATGTCTTAATAGAAGTCAATATAGTTTCAATAGTCGTTTTTATATTGGTCCAGGATGTAGAAATAAATTCTCCAATGGCAGTAATGACTGTTGTTAAAAACTCTTTTAGTCCATTCCAAATAGTCTCAACTTTTACTTTGATTGCATCAAGAAGTGTTGAAATTAAAGTCTTGATACCTTCCCAAGTAGTTTTTATAAACTCTCCAACTGCTGTAAATACTTCTGTAGTTGTAGTTGAAATAGCTGTCCATATATTGGTAAAAGTTGTTTGGATTCCTGTCCATAGACTTGTAAAGAATTCTCCTAAACTTTGCCATAAACTCTTAGCTCCCTCAATAAAGGTATTCCAAGACTCAGTTAGAAAAGTTGTTATAGATGTCCAGATGCTGTTCCATCCTTCAGAAAGTCCATTCCATAGATTGGCAAAGAAGTCCTTGATGCCTTTCCAAGTATTCTTCACTCCTTCAATAAATCCAGACCAAAATTCTGATAGAAAACTTGTGATTTCAGTCCAGATACTTGTCCATGAATCAGATATCCCTTGCCATAGATTTACGAAGAATTCTTTTATTCCATTCCAAATAGAAACTGTTGATTCCTTAATAGTTTCCCATATGGAGATGA
>NZ_JBBKBD010000052.1:0-1233 GCF_037890055.1 Lagierella sp. ICN-221743
ATTCATCATGTAGGTCCATAAGAACGGCTCCAATTAAGCGATTGGCTGATGTTTGATTGGGGAAGATGCGAATAATCTTTTCTCTTCTGCGTACTTCTTGATTCAGTCGTTCAATTAGATTGGTACTCTTTAGTCGATTGTGGGAATTTCCTTGTACGGTATATTGAAAGGCGTCTTCGAATCCATCATCCAATGATGCGCAAGCTTTTGAATATTTTGGTTGATCGATATAATCATGAATCAATCGATTTTTAGCCTCACGCGCTAAGTTAATATCTGTGAACTTAAAAATTCCTTTAACAGCTTCTCTGAAAGATTTTGAATTTTTTTTAGGAATGGTGGTAAAGATATTTCTTAGGAAGTGAACTTGGCATCTTTGCCAACTTACGTTGGTGAAGGATTTTCTAATGGCAGAGACTAATCCTTTGTGCGCATCAGAAATAACGAGTTCCGTACCTTGTAAACCGCGTTCTTTTAGGTATTCAAAAAATGTTGTCCAGGTCTCTTCGCTTTCGCCACTTTGAATCATGAAGCCGATAATTTCACGGTCGCCATCTTTGGTTATTCCAATCGCTATATGACAGCTTTTTGAGAGTACTCGATTTTCTTCTCGTACTTTTATATAGAGTACATCGGTCATTAAGTAAGGATAATTTTTTTCTGATAATAAACGATTCTGCCACTCGTTAACCATAGGTTCTAGCTGTTCTGTTAAGCTAGAAACGAAGGACTTAGAGACGGATTTACCACAAAGTTCTTCCACAATTTTTGATACTTTACGAGTTGAAACGCCTGATACATACATTTCCAACATTGAAGCCATGAGGGCTTTTTCGTTTCGTTGATAACGTTCAAACACTGTGGGTGAAAAATGGCCATCACGTGTTCTGGGTACTTTTAATTCTAGCGTGCCTACACGTGTCGTAAAGCTGCGCTCATAATAGCCATTTCGTTGACTTTGTCGGTTTTCTGTTCGTTCATATTCTTTTGCTTGAATATATTCTGTTCGTTGATTTTCCATTAGTTGATTAAATACCGTTGTTAAAATATTTTTAGAAACGTCATCCTTTACAGAATATTCAATAATGCTTTGAATCTCTTCGCTTTTCAGTGTAAAATGTACTTGGGTCATGTAAAAGTCCTCCTGGGTATGTTTTTGTCGTTAAAAACATTGTACCGTAAAAGGACTGTTATATGGCCTTTTTACTTTTACACAATTATACGGACTTTATC
>NZ_JBBKBD010000053.1:0-1178 GCF_037890055.1 Lagierella sp. ICN-221743
ACTTAAAACAAAAAATTCTTTTTTGTTTTTTGACTTATAAATTATTAGGCAATAAATTACCTAATAATTTATAAGTTTAAATCTGTCTTTAATCTCGTAGTCTTAATTTAACTCACAATTTAATCTTCTGAATTCTATTGGTGTCATGTAATTTAATGTACCATGTAGTCTTTTAGTGTTCCACCATTCTACATATTCATCTAATTTGTCGTTTAAGTCTTTTAAATCTTTGAACTCTTGTCTGTAGACAAATTCTTTCTTTACGGATTTAAAAACACTTTCAGCTACTGCGTTGTCATGAGGGTTTCCTGCTCTACTCAAAGATCTAATAATGCTGTTGTTTTCAATAAATTTATCGATTACACTATTGTAGAATTCACTTCCTCTGTCTGTGTGGAAAAACTGAATTTCATTTAATGGATACTTAATTGAATTTATTGCATCATTCACTAATTTTGCATCTTTTAAATGACCACATGAATAACCTATTAGCTCTCGATTGTACAGGTCTGTCATTAAGCATATATATGCCCATCTTTTATTTACTCTTACATATGTAAGGTCTGAAACCACCACTTCTAATGGCTTTCTATTACTAAACTGTCTATTAACTTTGTTCTCTATGTTTTGTTCATTTTTTGGTGTTTTAGCACCTTTGTGAATTGGCTCTGTATACACCGAAACCAAGTTTAGCTTTTTCATTATCTTTCTAACTTTTCTTCTTGAAACTTGAATATGATCTTTTTTTAATTCTGCTCTAATTTTCCTTGCACCATAAATTTCCCTACTTTCATCGAAAATTTGCTTAACTTTAATTTCTAATTCGATTTCTTCAGCGCTTAAGGGTTTAGGATTGTAATAGTATGAGGATCTATTCATTCCTAAAGCATCACATAGCACTGACACAGGGTACTTGTATTTAAGCACATTAATTACATATCTTTTTTGTTGGCAAGTATCAGTGCTGCCTGCTTTAAAATATCATTCTCCATACGAAGTTTTTCGTTTTGCTTCCTAAGTTCTAAATTTTCTCGTTCTAGGTCACTCATCAATTCAATTTCCTTGAATTGACCACTGTCCCGATGTTGCTTTATCCATCTATCAAAAGCTGAAGGAGTTAGATCGTATTTATCTATTATTTCTTGACGAGTATATCCTGTCTGGTAAAGGTCTACAAT
>NZ_JBBKBD010000054.1:0-1155 GCF_037890055.1 Lagierella sp. ICN-221743
ACAATAGGCCACGTTGACCACGGTAAAACAACATTAACAGCAGCAATCACATACGTATTAAACAAGAGATTCGGATCAGGAGAATTCGTTGACTATGCACACATAGACAAGGCTCCAGAAGAAAGAGAAAGAGGAATCACAATCTCAACATCTCACGTAGAATACGAAACAGAAAAAAGACACTATGCACACGTTGACTGTCCAGGTCACGCTGACTATGTAAAGAACATGATTACAGGAGCAGCACAAATGGACGGAGCTATCTTAGTAGTATCAGCAGCAGACGGTCCAATGCCACAAACAAGAGAACACATTCTACTAGGAAGACAAGTAGGAATTCCTAAAATAATAGTATTCCTAAACAAAGAAGACCAAGTAGACGATCCAGAACTAATCGAATTAGTAGAAATGGAAGTTAGAGACCTACTATCAGAATACGACTACGACGGAGACAACACACCAATCGTAGTAGGATCAGCACTAAAAGCATTAGAAGATCCAGACGGAGAATGGGGAGACAAAATCGTTGAACTAATGAACGAAGTAGACGAATACATCCCACAACCAGAAAGAGACACAGACCTACCATTCCTAATGCCAGTAGAAGACATCTTCTCAATAACAGGAAGAGGAACAGTAGCAACTGGAAGAATCGAAAGAGGAACCCTAAAAGTAGGAGACAACGTAGAAATCGTAGGACTAACAGAAGAAAAGAGAACAGTAGTAGTAACAGGAGTAGAAATGTTCAAGAAGCTTCTAGACCAAGCAGAAGCAGGAGATAACATCGGAGCACTACTAAGAGGAGTTCAAAGAGAAGAAATCGAAAGAGGACAAGTATTAGCAGCTCCAGGAACAATTCACCCACACACAAAGTTCGAAGCAGAAGTGTACGTACTAACAAAAGATGAAGGTGGAAGACATACACCATTCTTCTCAGGATACAGACCACAATTCTTCTTTAGAACAACAGACGTAACAGGAGATATTCAATTAGAAGAAGGCGTAGAAATGGTAATGCCAGGAGATAACGCAAAATTCAAAATCGAATTAATCACACCAATCGCTATAGAAGAAGGACTACGTTTTGCAATCAGAGAAGGTGGTAGAACAGTAGGAGCAGGTGTTGTTTCAAAAATAATTGAATAATTAAATTTA
>NZ_JBBKBD010000055.1:0-1061 GCF_037890055.1 Lagierella sp. ICN-221743
AATAAAGGCAAATGTTGGAAAATGCACGTTTGTAACGTGTGGATGTTAAAACAAAAACAATTGTATATTTTAAAATGCTGAGGGGTGCAGAAATGCACCTCTTTTTTTATTGCAAGAGTTGAGTAAAACGGACAAAAGTTGAGTAAAACGGAGTAGAGTTGAGTAGGAGTTGAGAAAAATATAAAAAAATAAGAAAAAAAATAAAATTATTTTTAGTGGGAAAACGATAAAAGGCTTGTAAACATTGAAAAACACAGGTTTAAAAGAATAAAAGAAAATGAAAGAATTTTACAAAAAGTATTGACAATGTACGTAAAATGTATTATAATATAATTAACAAAACAAACAAAGTAAAAAATAAAAAACAGGAGGCACGCAATGACAAATCAAGAAACTTTAATCAAAAACTTATTAGACGGTGGAGCAGTAAGATGGACAAAGTATGGTAAAGATAGAATTTATTTAAACAACTTATTAAAAGAAAAATCAGGATTAGAAATCGACAGATACAACTCAGGAAACATAAGTTCAGCAAAATTAAACGGAGAAAAAATTTCAAACTCAATGGCAGGAAGAATTATAAACTGCATGGAAGCATCATACTATGACATACAAAAGGATAGCTTCTACACAGGAAGTATCAGACAAGACGAAATAAGACCAATAATCATGGAAACTATAGAAAAGGTGATAGGATAAAATGAAAGATAAAAGAATTAATATGAGAGTGCCAGAAGAATTACACGAAAGAATAAAAAAACAGGCAGACAAAGAAAATCGAAGCTTAACAAATTTTATATTAAACGCAGTAGAAAAAGAATTAAACAAATCAGAAGGAGAAAAGAAAATGACAAAAACAAGAAAATTAAGAAATTTTGAAGTAGAAGTAGACGAAGCAACTGGAAAAGTAGAAAGTATAGTAAAAAATTCATCAGACGGAAGAACGGCAGTTTATCCATATAAATATGAAGAAAAATACGGAGCAAGCGTAAGAATTGATAATATAAACTTTAATAGCTTAAAAACTGGAGTATACACTGGAAGAATAGATTTAATGTAGA
>NZ_JBBKBD010000056.1:0-1030 GCF_037890055.1 Lagierella sp. ICN-221743
GGTGGTATTGAAGGAATTATGAACCTCGCTGCAGCCAGTGGTGAGGATTTAGCAACCACTTCTGATATTGTCACAGATGCCCTTACAGCCTTTGGTTTAAAAGCAGAAGATTCTTCTCACTTTGCTGATGTTCTTGCCGCTGCATCATCTAATGCAAACACCAATGTTTCACTAATGGGTGAGACCTTTAAATATGCTGCACCTATTGCTGGTGCTCTTGGATACTCAGTTGAAGATACTGCAGTAGCCATAGGTTTAATGGCAAACTCAGGAATAAAGGGTTCACAAGCAGGTACAGCTTTAAGGGCTGGACTAACTAGACTTGCATCACCAACTAAAGAAGTTATGAATGGAATGTCCATGTTAGGCCTATCTATTGAGGATGTACAGGGGCTTTCTCTTGATGAAACTCTAAGAATTTTTAGAGAGTCCTTTGCTAATTTAGATGGAACTCAAAAAGCACAGGCAGCATCAATGATATTTGGTAAAAATGCTATGTCTGGAATGTTGGCAATTATAAATGCCAGTGAGAAAGATTATAACAGTTTGAGTGATGCCATATACAACGCAGATGGAACAGCAGAAAAAATGGCAACTACTATGCAGGATAACTTAGGTGGTCAATTAAAGATCCTACAATCTGCTTTAGAAGAATTAGCTATATCATTTGGGGAACTTTTGATGCCTACTGTTAGAAAAGTAGTAGATATATTAACAAAACTGGTAAATGGACTTAATGCACTTCCTGGTCCAGTAAAAGGTGTCATTGCAGGAATAGGTGTTTTTATAGCTGCTCTAGGTCCAGTTCTTATTATTATAGGAAAGCTTGTCTGGTCAATAGGAACTATTATGACTAAAGGTCCTCTAATAGTAGGAGGAATAACTAAGATAGTTGGAATCTTTACAGGTACACTTATACCAGCAATCACTGCAGTAGTATCAGCCATAGGTATTGTTCCTATTGCTATTGGTGCAGTAATAGCTGGTCTTGTTCTTTTATGGAAGAAGTGCGACTGGTTTAGAGAAGGGG
>NZ_JBBKBD010000057.1:0-1030 GCF_037890055.1 Lagierella sp. ICN-221743
AGTGGTATTGAAGGAGTCATGAACCTTGCTGCAGCTAGTGGTGAGGATCTAGCTACTACTTCAGATATCGTTACAGATGCCCTTACAGCCTTTGGTTTAAAAGCTGAAGACTCTTCTCGCTTTGCTGATGTTCTTGCTGCTGCATCATCTAATGCCAATACCAATGTTTCATTAATGGGTGAAACCTTCAAATATGCTGCACCTATTGCTGGTACACTTGGATATTCAGTTGAAGATACAGCTGTAGCTATAGGTTTAATGGCTAACGCAGGAATAAAAGGTTCACAAGCAGGGACAGCTTTAAGGTCTGGACTAACAAGACTCGCATCACCAACTAAAGAAGTTATTAATGGAATGTCCATGTTGGGATTATCTATTGAAGATGTACAGGGCCTTTCACTTGATGAAACTCTAAGCACCTTTAGAGTTGCCTTTGCCAATTTAGATGGAACTCAAAAAGCACAAGCAGCATCCATGATATTTGGTAAAAATGCCATGTCTGGAATGTTGGCAATCATAAATGCCAGTGAGAAAGACTACAATAGTTTGAGTGATGCCATCTATAATGCAGATGGAACAGCAGAAAAAATGGCTGCTACTATGCAGGATAACCTAGCTGGTCAATTAAAGATTTTACAATCTGCCTTAGAAGAATTAGCCATATCCTTTGGAGAACTTTTAATGCCTGCTGTTAGAAAAGCAGTAGATATATTAACAAGACTGGTAAATGGACTTAATGCACTTCCAGGACCAGTAAAAGGTATTATTGCAGGTATCGGTCTTTTTATAGCTGCTCTTGGACCTGTACTTATGATTGTAGGAAAACTTATCTGGTCAATTGGAACTATTATGACCAAAGGACCTCTAATAGTAGGAGGAATAACTAAGATAGTAGGAATCTTTACAGGTACTCTTATACCAGCAATTACTGCAGTAGTATCAGCTATAGGTATTGTCCCTATTGCTATTGGTGCAGTAATAGCTGGACTTGTTCTTTTATGTAAGAAGTGCGACTGGTTTAGAGAAGGGA
>NZ_JBBKBD010000058.1:0-880 GCF_037890055.1 Lagierella sp. ICN-221743
TTGCCAATTTTAGTTGAATGAGGCTATTATAAAGGCGGCGAAATATGATATGATATCACTAGAAAGGGGGTAATAATGGGTAATATAGATGCAAAATGGATTATTGGCCTTGGGCTATTTATTCCAGGTCTTATGACGGGCCTTGGAGCGGTGCCGATATTTTTCACAAAGGAAATAAAAAGATCTATACTTGATATTCTTCTTGGATTTGCGGCGGGAGTCATGCTTGCAGCAAGTTGCTTTTCACTTATAATTCCAAGTATAGAATATGGCGGTGGAGGAGTTAAAGCTGTACTTGTAACGAGCTTAGGAATATTTGCAGGAGCTCTGATGCTTGACTTAATCGATAAGTATGCACCGCATGAACATCTGTTAGATAAGCGAAGAGAAGGAACGTCTTCAGAGAGTTTAAAAAAGATATGGCTATTTATAATTGCCATAACAATTCACAACTTCCCAGAAGGCCTTGCCACAGGAGTTGGATTTGGGACAAATAATATTGCTAATGGTATCACCATAGCACTTGGTATAGGACTACAAAACATGCCAGAGGGACTTGCAGTTGCCTTGGCGCTTTTGAGAGAGAACTACAGTACAAAGGAAGCTTTTTTAATCGCCTTACTAACAGGTATGGTAGAGCCTATAGGAGCCTTAATGGGCTATGGATTGGTACATGTATTCTCACAAGTACTTCCATTTATATTGGCACTGGCAGGTGGAGCAATGCTATTCGTTATAAGCGATGAAATTATTCCAGAAACCCACAGTGGTGGCTATGAGAGACAGGCCACATATGGAATTATAATTGGATTTATTGTTATGATGATTATGGATATTTTACTTGGATAAAAAAAGACCTCAAGATTAATCTTGAGGTTTA
>NZ_JBBKBD010000059.1:0-825 GCF_037890055.1 Lagierella sp. ICN-221743
TTGCTTCTTCTCTCCTAGATGTCGCCATCTAAAACTTGCAAGTTGCTATTAGATTCGTCGGCAACTACGCTCTGTAGGGAATTTCACCCCAGCATTAGAACATGCCCATCATACTAAAAAAATCGAGTGACGCATAAATGCATCACTCGCAAAACTACCGTTTTCAATTCGTATCTACATTATGTATTATAGCTATACAATTTGTCAATTACACCTTTGCAAAACTCATACATTTGATTTAACGCAGGAGAAGATTTATATAAATAAGCATCTCCTTAAAAATTTAAATTTATGTTTTATGTTAATTACATCATAATCTAAAAATTAAATATTTTTCTTAATTAAACTTGGATGTACTTCCCATTTCTTACTTCTCATTTCCAACTTTCAACCTCTCATTTCTAACTTCTCTTCAATCAAATGTCAATCTCGTTTCACTTTCCAACAGGAAAATTCCGCAACGTGACCTTGCAAAGAAAAAACACACAGATATAAAAAAGTATATAAAGTGATAACATTCAAAATACAATATAAAAACACAGAAAATCCAAAAAGATTTTCTTACTCTCACAACGGGGTCTTGGGGCTGGTCCCAAGTCGTTGGGAGGTAAAGGGGGTTCTCAAGGGGGTAAGGAACGTACAAAACGGTTCCTTTTCCCCCTTGGTGGAATAAAATTATAATATATTTGAAATAATAAAGCGGTATGGCATAACCTACAAAACATAAAAAAATATTTAAAGTTTGAATTTTTTAGAAAAAAACTATCGAGTAGGGCTAAATAAATAGCCCTCTCACACCACCGTACGTGCCGTTCGGCATACGGC
>NZ_JBBKBD010000060.1:0-691 GCF_037890055.1 Lagierella sp. ICN-221743
AATCATATCTTTACTTTTCCAACCAGCCATAGCCATGTAGTTCATAGCCTCTGCCGCTTCAGATGCTGAGAACTTGGTCTTGGCCCCCATTTCACGAGCCTTTTCCCTTAGGGCATCAAAGTCGGACCCTGTTGCACCAGATACTGCTTTTACCTTTGACATTCCAGAATCAAAATCTGATGCAGTCTTTACAGCCGCTACTCCAAGACCTGCTACTGCAAGAGATACTGGCATCATTTTTCTTCCCACGTTTTCTATATTTTGCCCTGTGTTTTGCCATTTTTCTCCAGTAATAGCTATGTTTTGCAGAGTTTGATTAGTGGTTGCCCCTTGCCTTTCTAAAGATTTAAGAGCTTGTTCTGTTTCAATAATCTCTCGTTTAAGGGCATCATATTGCTCTTGAGAAATCTTTCCTTCTGCAAGAGCCTGTTCAGCTTGTTTTTGTGCCTCTTTTAAAGAGGTTAATTTGTTCTTTGTTTCTTCTAAGGTCTGTCCTAATAGCTTATACTTTTGGGAGATAAGTTCTGTGTTTCCAGGATCAAGTTTAAGAAGTTTATTGACATCACGAAGTTCAGACTGAGTATGTTTAATCTCTGTATTAACTTGTTTTAAAGCTGTCTGTAATTTGGTAGTGTCCCCACCAATCTCAACAGTTATCCCTTTTATTCTATTTGCCAATATCTCACCTCCT
>NZ_JBBKBD010000061.1:0-528 GCF_037890055.1 Lagierella sp. ICN-221743
ATCTGCCACTTGCAAACTTTACTTGCTACCCTTTAAAAGGGTCAACTACATCAAATGTTAACTGCTCGCTTAATTGGTCTGTCTTAAGTTGATTTCTTATATATTCTTCTATTTTCTTTGCATTCTTTCCTGCTGTATCTACATAATATCCTCTACACCAAAATTGTCTTCCCCTATATTTGTACTTTAAATTTCCCCACCTTTCATATATCATTATGCTACTTTTACCTTTCAAAAAACCCATGAAGCTTGATACTGATATTTTTGGTGGTATCTCCAATAACATATGAATGTGATCGGGACAAACTTCCGCTTCTATGATATTTACTTCTTTCCAACTACATAATTCTCTTAATATTGCTCCTATTTCTAGTCTTTTTGATCCATAAAATTCTTTTCTTCTATATTTTGGTGCAAATACTACATGATATTTACAATTCCATTTAGTATGTGATAAACTATGAGTGTCATTTAACGATGTCATTCAATACCTCCTTGATTTTTTATTTTGCAGTTGGCAGACCGCAA
>NZ_JBBKBD010000062.1:0-491 GCF_037890055.1 Lagierella sp. ICN-221743
ACTTTGTCTGCTTGTAGGCATAAGGTTTCAGGTTCTATTTCACTCCCCTCCCGGGGTTCTTTTCACCTTTCCCTCACGGTACTATTCGCTATCGGTCACTAGGTAGTATTTAGCCTTGGGAGGTGGTCCTCCCGTGTTCCCACGGAATTTCTCGTGTTCCGTGGTACTCTTTCTAAGGTGTAGGTGCCTGTTTTTGATTACGAGGCTGTCACTCTCTTTGGCTCGGCTTTCCAGCTGATTCTTCTAACTTCTTCCTATCTTTTCCTTAAGTTGGGCTTCTCCCTCTTCGCTCGCCGCTACTGGGGGAATCGAGTTTTCTTTCTCTTCCTCGGGCTACTTAGATGTTTCAGTTCGCCCGGTTCGCTTCTGTAGCTTAATTGGTTGGGCTACAGATACTTAGAGTTTGTCTAAGTGGGTTTCCCCATTCGGATACCGACGGCTCATTGGATATTTGCTCCTAACCGTCGCTTTCGTTGCTTGTCACGTCCTTC
>NZ_JBBKBD010000063.1:0-471 GCF_037890055.1 Lagierella sp. ICN-221743
TTCGCCTCCTAGTGCCAAGGCATTCGCCTTATGCCCTTTGTCGCTTGACCGGAAATATTTTTACTTTTCCTTTTTCTTGCTTTATTGTCTATTGCTTATTCTGTTTTCAATGTTCTATGGTGGGCCTGGGTGGACTCGAACCACCGACCTCACGCTTATCAGGCGTGCGCTCTAACCACCTGAGCTACAGGCCCATATGGTGGAGATGAGGAGAGTCGAACTCCTGACCTCCTGCTTGCAAGGCAGGCGCTCTCCCAACTGAGCTACACCCCCACATAGGTACTTTTGTTTTTGCTATTTAATTTGTTTTGGATGTTTGAGCTTCTTCGAAGCTCCGCTCTCCCTACGTGCTTTTCTTGCCAATCGAAGCTTTGCTTCTCTTGGGAAAAGACTGCATAAATGCTTCCTAGCCGCTCGCTTCGCTTGCGGGTAAGCATGTTAAACTGAGCTACACCCCCACATGGTTAAAGG
>NZ_JBBKBD010000064.1:0-375 GCF_037890055.1 Lagierella sp. ICN-221743
TTATCTCACACAAAATGGATGTGCAAGTATCACATAGTCTTCACCCCAAAGTATAGACGAAAAGTGATATTTAATCAATATAGAGAAAGTCTCATAGAAATATTTAAATTACTTTGCAAATACAAAGGAGTAGAAATAATAGAAGGGCATATGATGCCAGATCATGTACACATGTTAGTAAGTATTCCACCCAAAATATCAGTATCAAGTTTTATGGGATATTTAAAAGGAAAAAGTGCCTTGATGATGTTTGACAGACATGCGAATTTAAAATACAAATTTGGCAATCGTCACTTTTGGGCAGAAGGATATTATGTGAGCACAGTGGGATTGAATGAAAAGACAATAGCAAAATATATAAGAGAGCAAGAGCAA